>NZ_LJGW01000360.1:0-1825 GCF_001751255.1 Streptomyces nanshensis
CGGGGGCCGCTTCGGCGCGGTAGGCGGTGTCCGGGTCGCCGTCCACGGCGGCCTCGGCGGGGGAGTCCGGACGTGCGACGGGGCCGCCCTGCGCGGTCGCCCTGTGGCGTCCGCCCGCCTTGCGGTCGGCGCCCGTCCAACTGTCGGAGACCTTCAGGGAGCGCTTGACGAAGTCCGCCAGCACGCCCTTGCCGACAGTCGCGGAGGGGCCGTCGCCGTCCTTCGCCTGGAGCTTCTCGACGGCCAGCCGGGCGTCCCACGCGCCGCCGCCGTCGCCGTGCGCCTGTGCCGTGAGCATCCGTACGGCGTGCTCGCCCGCCTCGCCGTGGCGCGCCAACTCCTCCAGCCACGGCCCTACTTCGTGCGCGAGCGCGGCCGGTACACGGTCCTTCGCGGTACGCATCGTGCGGAACGCGTCGCCGAGCCGGTCCGCCGCGCGCCCGAGACGCTTCAGGGACGGCTTCTCCTGCGGGTCGGCGTCGTCGTAGGCGGCCCAGAAGTCCTTCAGCAGCGGACGCAGATAGGCCGACTCCTCGCCGCCCAGCACCGAGGAGGAGTCGTTGCCCGCGAGGGCGCGTACGGCCGCGCGGGCCTGTGCGTCGCCGCCGGCGGCCTCGTCGATCGCCGCCTGCCAGGAGTCCTGCGGGCGGTAACCCTTGGGATTCCAGGCGTAGTCGGCGGCCGTGAAGAGCGGGATGCGTGAGGCGGCCGGCTGCCGCATGGCGTTGGTGAGCACCCCGGCGGAACGGGCGGCGACGGCCGGTTCACGACCGCGGTAGGGGCCGAGGAAGATCCGGTCCTGCGCATAGTCGTTGACCGGGTAGTTGTCCATGGTGACCAGCGGGTGCTGTCCGAACGCCTCGTGTACGGCGCTCAGTTCGCCCCCGGTGATGGTGCGCGGCACCACGCCCACGCCCGTCCAGGCGACCTGCACACCGGGCGGCAGCTTGTCCGCCAGCTCGCTGCGGTACGCGGTGTCGCCGCCCTGGTAGAACTCCGTCGGCATGACCGACAGCGGCTCCGCGTCGGGGTGCCGCGCGGCCAGATGGCGGGCGACCTCCCCGGCCAGCTCCGCGTGGGCGCGGGCCGCGGCCTTCGGCCCGGAGCCGTAGGTCTGCGCGTCCTCGTCGCAGTGCCACTCGCTGTAGCTGACGTCCTCGAAGCGGAGCTGGAAGGCGGCGAAGCCCAGCGCGTACATCGCGTCCAGCTTCCGCAGCAGGGCGCGGCGGTCCTCGGCGGAGGAGAAGCACAGCCCCTGGCCGGGCGCGACGGCCCAGCCGAGCGTCACATGGTTGCGCCGCGCCCGCTCGGCCAGTTCGCGGAACTGCTGCCGCTGGGCGGCCGGATAGGGGTCGCGCCAGTGGGCGGCCTGGCGGTACGCGTCGTCCGTCGAGGCGTAGAGATAGCGGTTCTGCTTCGTACGGCCGAGGAAGTCGAGCTGCTCCAGGCGCTGTTGCTGCGTCCAGGAGCTGCCGTAGAAGCCCTCGGTCACGCCCCGCACGGGGGCCGTGGGCCAGTCCCGTACGACGGCGCCGGCGAAGCCCCGCTCGCCGTCCTTCTCGGTGACGAGCTGCCGCAGCGTCTGTGCGGCGTGGAACAGGCCCTCGCCGTCGGCGCCTTCGAGCGCGACGGTGGGACGTGACTTCGTGCGGCCGACCGCCAGCCGGTAGCCCTCGCGGGGCAGATCGGCGCGCGGCGGTGCGTGCAGCGCGTGGAGGGCCTCGGCGGCCGAGGCGGCGTCGGCGCGTACGACGAGGGCGTCGCCGTGCGGCAGCGGCTGCCCGGGACGCACCTCGGCGATCTCGCGGGCGCCCGCCTCGCGCAG
>NZ_LJGW01000360.1:1983-9426 GCF_001751255.1 Streptomyces nanshensis
CAGGGGACTTGGCCTTCTTCTCCCCGCCCGCCTCGTGGTCCGCGGTGCCCGGCGAGCGGTCGCCCGGATCCGGCGCGGGAGCGGCCTGGGCCGTGGGCATGCCGCCGAGAAGCCCGCCGATCACGGCGGCGGTCAGCGCGGTCGCGCCCGCGCGCCGCCGTGCTCTGTCCCCTCTGTCACCCTGGGCCGCTGCGCCCACGCCGTCCTCCGTCCTCCCCGTACCGTCGTCGTGCTGCCGCGTCCGCCGCTGCCGCCTCCGGTGCCGCCGCGAACCGCCCCGGTCGTCGTCGCGGGCCGTGCGCTCCGCGGGCGGAGCACATCTCTCACATCGTTCACCGGAGCTGAACACCGGGCCCACAGGCGACACTTCGGGAGCCGACCCCATCACCGCCGTGTCGAGCATGTCAACGCGGCCCCCGCGGGGCGTTGTCGGGCCCCCGGCGGCGGAACGCCGGGCTTCACCAAGGCTGGACGCGCGCCGCGGCCGCACCGGTTCCTGACGCCGCACGCACCGCTCCTGTTCATTCCGTCACCCTCTCCACCGCTCCCGCACCCGTTACACCACACAGTGTCATCGGAGGATCACTTTACGTTCAACTCCGGTGCTCCGGCGGGGTGGTGGCCCCCTCGTGCCCGTGCCGCCCCCGCACATGCGCGCTCACGGACCGTGTCTGTGCGGGGTCGCGGGTGCCCGGTAGCAGGGGCGAAGCGGTGCCAAAGGGGCGTGCGCTGGTGACCTTGGGTGAGGGCCCTGTAAAATTTTGCGCGTGACGGCCTGGCGCCCGGTCGTCCGTTCGCTCCACAGGGGCGAGCACAGGCAAATCGCCTGCCGGGCGAACGTGACCTCGGCCACGTTCCGCTCCGGATCACGTCTGCGTCCGGCTCGACTGGGTAGGCCCCACGATCTGACCATCCGACCTCAACGAACGGAGGCCCACCGTGGCCGCGTCCGCTGAACTCCTCTCCGTCCTGACCCCGCTGCCGCGACAGGTGCTGTCGAAACAGCAGGTGCTCTCCAAACAGGGGCACGAGCCGGTAGACCTGTCCGGTGTGTCCGACCCCGACTCCGGACTGGACGGCTCGTGCTCGTGCGGCTGCTTCGAGGCGCCGCTCACCTCCGAACCTCCCCTCGCCGACGTCGCCCCTCTCACCAGCGAACCGCCCCTCGCCGAGCTCCCGCTGACCAGCGAGCCGACCGGCAGCGGCTTCGGTGCGGACAGCTCCGACATCTGACCGGCCTCCGGGCCGGGTCCGGGAGGACGGTGGTTCCTCCCGCCGGGACCCGTGCCCGCCTCCGCCGGGCGGGCGGCGGACCGCCGCCGCCCCCCTACCGGCGACGGGGAGACCCCGGCGGCCACCCCCGTGAGCGGTCCGCTATGTTGACGGTGTGAGCGACAAGGACAGCAAGAAGGCCAACAAGAACGTTCTGCGAGCCGGCACCGTGACCGCCGTCTCGGCGCTGGCGCTGGCGGTGTCGTCCCCCGCCTTCGCGGCCGTCTCCGACGACGGCGACGACCCGGGTCCCGGGCTCAGCCTCGTCGAGACCCTCGGGCTGTTCGTCGCCCTGCCGATCGGGATCTTCCTCGTGATCGCCGCCCTGGTGACGGTGGGCGGCAAGTCCGGCAACGGCACCAAGCAGCAGGGCTGAACGGCTCCGGGCCGACCGGGGCGGCCACGCCCTCGGCCGCTCCCTTCTCTTTCCGGTCTCCTTCCAACTGCTCTCCGTGCCGGCCGGCTCCCCTTCCGTGATCTTCGCGGCGTCCGGGCCCTGTTGGATTTCCGTCGTCCGCCGGGCCCTGTCGAACTCCCGCCCTCCGCCGGTCCGTGCGACTCCCGGGCCGGCCGCTTCCGTCCGTGCGGCGGACTCCCGACGCCCCCGCGCCGTACGGCAGTCGGCACCCGCGCGTAGGCGACCGATGTCCGACGCCAGGCTGATCGGTTCTCGAACGGGCGTACTTTAGGGCAGAGTTGTCCGGCTTTGTCGACGACCTCGTAACAGAGGTTGGTGTGCGGTCCCTTGGTGGGAATCGGCGGGACATGACGCACAACACCCCGCTCTCCCCCCGCCCGCTCAGCCATCTCTCGGAGGCCCCGCGGCACCGCGTACTGACCGCGAACTCCCTGCGCGCACACGGCATTCCGGTCTCCGAGGCCGACGCACGCTGCCGTCCCGGCGGGCCCTGGCAGCTTCTGCTTCCCGGCGTCTATCTGCTGCACCCCGGCCCGCCCACGAGCGACGAGCGGCTGCACGCCGCGCTGCTCTACGCGGGCGGCGAGTGCGCGCCGATCCCCGCGCAGCAGGGCGCCGCGTCCCGAACGGGCGGCCCCGCCACGGACGTTCGCCCCTGCACGCCGCCCTCGCCGCCACCACCGCAGACACCGCAACCTCCGCAGGCGATGATCACCGGGCTCGCCGCGCTCACCCTGCACGGCTTCGACGGCGCACCCTCGCTGCGCGCCCTCGACCGCATCGACGTGCTCGTGCCGTGGACGAGGCGGCTGCGCTCCACCGGCGGTGTCCGCGTCGTGCGCGGCCAGAGCCTGCCGGACGCGGAGGAGATCACCGGAGTGCCGGTTGCGCCCGTGGCTCGTGCGCTCGCCGACACCGTCGCGCTGCTGCCGGACGCCGGGGTGGTACGGCGGCTGCTGGTGGAGTCCGTACGGGCGGGGCACTGCGAAGCGGGCGCCGTGGTGGGGGAGTTGATCAGGGCGCGGCTGCTGGGCAGACCCCACGTACGGCTGGCCGTCGACGCGCTGGTCGCGGAGAGCCGGGCGCTGGCCGAGGGCATGCTCTACGAGATGGTCTTCCGGCACCGGCTGCCCTGCCCGTGCTGGAACGTCGACCTCCGGCTCCCCGGCGGCCCGTACCTGGGCGGTGTCGACGCGTTCTGGCCCGAGCAGTCCGTCGCCGTGGAGCTGGACACCCGCACGCCCCGTCCGCACCTCGAAGCGGACGCGCGCTGGTCGGAGTACGCCCGCAAGCGCGAGGCGCTGGAGGTGCTCGGCATCACGGTCGTCCATCTCACCCCGGCCAAGCTCCGCGACTCCCTCGGGCAGCAGGCCGCGATCGTACGGACGGCACTGATGACCGCGGTCGAGCGGGAGCCCGCGGAGTATGTGATCGTCACGCCGCGCTGAGGGCACGGCGGACCGGATCGGACCGGATCGGACCGGAAGGGAACGGGAGCCTGGCCCGAAGAGGCCGCGGACCCGGCCCCAACGGGCCGCGGCAGAGCCTGCGTCGGGCGCGACATCGGATTCACATGGGCCCTCGTCCGTGGCGTTCCGCCTCAGCCGCAGAACTCCGCCTCGACCAGGCCGGACGTCCCCTCCGACCAGTCGGCGTTGAGGTTGAAGGCCGCCGTGTGCGAACCGTCGGCCGTCGTGGCGGCGACGGACCGCGAGCCCTGGATGGTGCCCTCGTGGCCCCACACGGTGGTCCCGCAGGAGAGCCGGTACTCGGTGAGCCCCAGCCCGTAGCGTTCGCCGCCCTCCGCGGGGACGGTGGTCTTCATCTGCGCCAGTTGCCGCGCCGGCAGGACGTCCCCGCGCAGCAGCGCGCGCATGAAGCGGACCAGATCGCCGGTCGAGGAGACCATCTCGCCCGAGGCGCCCGCCAGCGACGGATCGAGCGTGGTGACGTCCTGGGCACGCGTCCCGCTCCCCGCGCCCGCGCCGGGTCCGGACGCCGAGAGCCGGGAGTACGCGCGCCCGTGCGGGACCGGGAGCCGCGGAGAGGTGCCGGGCAGCGAGGTGTGGCGCAGCCGCAGCGGGCGTATGACGCGGCGCTCGACCTCGTGGGCGTAGGAGTGGCCTGTGGCCTTCGCTATCACCATGCCGGCGAGGACGTAGTTGGTGTTGGAGTAGCCCCAGCCGGTGCCCGGCGCGAAGGCGCGCGGGTGCGCCATGGCCGTACGGACGAGGGATGCGGCCTGGTGCGAGTCGTAGCGGTGGGCGGCGAAGCGCGGGCCGAAGGTCTCGCGGCGCACACGGGGATCGGCGGTGAAGTCGTACAACCCGCTGGTGTGGCCCAGGAGTTGGCGGACGGTGATGGAGCGGCCGTGCTCGCCGCCGCCGCGCAGGGTGCCCGGCAGCCAGTGCTCCACGGGCGCGTCCAGGTCCACCGTGCCCTCCGCTTCCAGTTGGAGCAGCACCGTGGCGATGAAGGGCTTCGTCAGGCTGCCGATGCGGAAGGTGTCGTGGGGCATCGGCGGGCGCCCCGTCCTGCTGTCGGCGACGCCGGAGGATCCATGCCACACCCCGCCGCCGTCCTGGGCCTGCCCGAGCACGCCGGGCACCTGTGACCGCTGCACCTCGTCGTCCATCGCGTCCTGCGCCGCGGCGTGACCCGCGTCGGCCGCGGCGGACGAACTCACGGAGAACGCCGCGACGGTGGCGACCACCAGGGCGACGACGGTGGAGCGCACGGACATGCGCCGACTCTAGTGATCGGTACGGGTCGCACGCCACACGGCGAGGACGACCAGCGCACAGCCCGCGTACTGGGTCGCAGTGGGACGTTCGCCGAGGAATCCGACGCCGAAGAGCACCGCCAGAACCGGTTGCAGAAGCAGCAGCGTGGCGCCCTTGTCCGGCGCGAGCCGCGGCAGCGCCGGATTGATCAGAAGCCAGGCGAGCACCTGCCCGAGGAAGGCCATCGGGATCAGCCAACCCCACGCCGGCCAGCCCGGGTTGAGGTCGACGCCCGTCCACAGTGCGCCCAGCACGCCGGCGGAGAGCGCCGCGCCCGCGGTGGAGGCGCAGACCGGAGTGACGGTGTGGCTACGGGTGTTGAAGCGGCGGGCGCGTCCGGAACGTACGAACTGGCGGGCGCGGCCCGTGCGTTCCGTACCGCCGGTGCGTTCCGTACGGCCGGTGGACGGGACGGGAGCCGGGACGTGGGCCTCCCGCCCGCCTCCGGAGTCCGCGTCGCTCCCGCCGTCCGCGGTGCTCGCGCCGCTCCCCTCGCCTCCGTCCGTACCGGTGCCTTCCGTGTCCTTCTCGGGCTCCTTGCCCTCCTCGGGCTCGTCGCTCCGCGCGGGCCGCCCCGGCTGTGCGGGACGTCCGCTCTGTCCGCCGCCGTCGGCAGCGGCGCCCTTCCGGCGCGGTCTGCCGCCCTCGCCGCCGAGCCGGATCAGGAAGAGATAGCCCGCGAACCCGACGCCCGCGATCGTGCCGTACAGCACACCGGAGACGGGGTCGCTGCCCGGTTCCGCCTCGCCGATCGCCCCGCCGGCCAGCGCGAGGCCGAGCAGCAGCACGGGCGCGGTCAGCCAGAAGTGCCGTGCGAGCCGGACACCGGTCAACACCCGGGCCAGCAGCGGGAAGACGAGCAACTGGACGTTGAGCAGCAGCGTCGCGATGGACGCGCCCAGGTCGTGGATGCTCTCCACCCAGCACACGTAGTCCAGGCCGAGCAGCACGCCCGCCGACACGTCCAGCGCGAGCAGCCGCAGGGGACGCCGTCCGATGCGCCGGTACTCGGCGACGGCCATCGGCAGGAGCACCACCAGCGCGAGGGCGCACCGCATGAACGCGGCCGTGCCCGCGCCGACTTCGGAGAGCTTGATGAACATCCCCGAGGACGAGGTGCAGGCGGCCCCCGCCACGACCATCAGCGCGGGACCGCCCTGACCGGACGGCTGCCCCGTACGCCCGGAGGGCACCCCGTCCCGTATGTCCCGTCCGGGCGGCGCTCCCGCCGCCGCCCGCCCTGGCCGCCCTGCCCGTTCCCGTTCCCGTTCCACGGGAACGTCCGAGGCCCCCGCCTTCTCCGTACTCGCCATGCCCGCAACTCTGCTCCTCCCGGAGCGGAAGCGACACCCGGTTTCAGGGCTTGGGCAGCAGCAGCTCCGTGTTGCGGTCCTCCGGCGTCCCGCCGAGTTCGCTGCGCGCACCGGGGGCGTTGAGGGCCAACTCGCGGTAGAGCGCGGCCAGTCCGGTCTGCGAGAGGTCGTGGTGGTCGGTGCGCGCCGGTGCCGCGGACTCGATCAGGGTGGTGAAGATCGACAGCGTCCCGTCCCCGTTGTCGGCCAGCTCCAGCGTCCGGGCGAGCTGGGGGAAGTCGATGTGGGAGGCCGTGGAGATCTCCCAGAACGTACGGCGCGGTCTGATCCGGTTCTTGTGGCTGTGGCCGTTGACCCACGCCACCACGTGCCGATTGCGCTGCAGCAGGGACAGCAGCCTGTCGCCGCCGTCCGGGATGGTGGTGCTGGTGTGGTGGCTGAAGATCAGCACATAGCTTCCCTTGTCGCGCTCCTCGCGCAACCGCCGCTCCAGCCAGGCGAGTTGGGCCTCGCTCACACTGCCCGGGTAGCCGCCGTCGTGGCGTGTGGTGTCCAGGCTGATGCCGGTGACGCCCTCCGCGATCCGGAAGGTGTAGTAGAGCCGGTCCTCGGCGAGGTTGGCCTCGGTGTAGCCGTGCCCCACGGGGCCCGCACCGGCATAGCGGCGCCGCAGATGGGCCCGCACCCAGTCCCGCCGGGTGAAGGGCGCGCGCTCCACGTCCGCGGTGACGTGCCGCATCGCGCGCGAGCGCATCCGCGAGCGCAGCACCTCCTTGAGCTGCTCGCCCTTGGGGTCGGCGCCGTCCTCCACGCCCTTCCACAGCCGGGCCGCCTCCGCCTCGGAGTCCAGCTCCATCAACTTCCGGCCGCCGACGGCGAAGTCCGCGAAGAAGCCGTCGCCGGCGTAGCAACCGCCGGGCAGCGCATCGTGGTTGCCCGAGGTGGAGTACCAGGGCAGGGCGAGCCCGGGGCTGTTGACCTCGCGTATCGCCGCCTTCAGATAGCCGTCGATCCGCGGGAAGCCCAGCTTCTTGTCGTCGTCGCGCAGCGCGTCGTCGGGCTGCCAGTACAGCGGCAGACCGCTGTTGTGCACCCCTTCGTATGTGTCGACGTCGCCGGTGTTCGGGGTGATCCGTCCGCCGGTCATCGCCGTGAGGAACCACCCCAGCTCCGCACGGCAGTTGTTGTCGGTGTTGTCGCCCGTCGTGACCGCCAGCGACAGCGGTTCGCCCGTCGCGGGGCCCGCCCGCAGCGAGTTGACCCGCTCGATCAGCGAGACCGTCGCCGCGACGGACAGCGCCTCCTGCGGGCGCCAGGCGCTCGTGGTCTCCGCGCGCAGGAACTCGTAGCGCAGCGGGTGCTGTACGTCCACGATGTGCAGATCGGTGAACTGGACGAAGGCCGTCAGCGTGGTGCGCTTCTCCGCCCGTCCCGGACGCGCCCCCGCCAGATCACTGCGGACGAGGCGCTTCCAGCCCGGACCGTCGGCGAGCCGGCGGTAGCCGCCGGGGGCGCCCTGCGGGGTGGCGACGCTCGCGAGCGTGGTGCCCTCGGGCGAGGGGTCCACCGGTTCGTCCCGTGTGACGGGCGCCTGCGCACGGGCGCGGGCGGCACGCGAACGCGCCATGGCGCCGGGCGAGGGCGCGGTATGCGCGGA
>NZ_LJGW01000032.1 GCF_001751255.1 Streptomyces nanshensis
CGAAGTAGCGGATATCGCGGCGCATTTCGAGGCGGCGGGTCATCGCACGCGGAGGCTGCGGGTCTCGCATGCGTTCCATTCGCCGTTGATGGAGCCGATGCTGGAGGATTTCCGCACGGCGATCCGGGACCTGACCTTCGAGGCGCCGGGTATTCCGGTGGTGTCGAATCTGACGGGCCGGGTGGCGGACGTTGCGGAGATTGCTTCGCCTGAGTACTGGGTGCGGCACGTTCGCGAGGCGGTACGTTTCGGCGACAGTATCGAATGGCTTGCCGGCCAGGACGTATCTGTGTTTGTGGAGTTGGGTCCGGACGGTGTGCTCTCGGCGATGGCCGCTGCGGTCGCCCCCGACGCCACCTCGGTTCCCTTCTTGCGTAAGGACCGGGACGAGGAGTCGGCTGTGCTGACGGCTGCGGCTCGGCTGCTCGTTGACGGGTGCGGTGTTGACTTCGCTCGCGTCTTCGACGGTACGGGTGCCCGGCGGATCGACCTGCCGACGTACGCGTTCCAGCACCAGCGTTTCTGGCCGACCGCCACCACACGTACAGGTGACGCTTCCGGACTTGGGCTCCGTGCCGCCGAGCACTCGCTGCTGGGTGCGGCCGTGGAGGTGGCGGGTTCGGACTCGGTTCTGTTCACGAGCCGGCTGTCGTTGTCTTCACATCCGTGGCTTGCGGATCACGGCGTTCGGGGGCAGGTGCTCTTCCCCGGTACGGGGTTTGTGGAGTTGGCGGTGCGGGCCGGGGATGAGGTGGGCTGCGACCGGATCGATGAGTTGACGCTGGCCGCGCCGCTGGTCGTTCCTGAGCAGGGCGCCGTGCAGCTTCAGGTGTCGGTGGGAGCTGCGGACGACGACGGCCGCCGTACCGTCTCGGTACACGCACGGCCCGACGGCATCGACGACGCCCCCTGGGTGGAGCACGCCGAGGGCGTGCTGTCCTCCGGCGAAGTCACCGCCGGGTTCGACGCATCGGTATGGCCTCCGAAGGGCGCCGTTCCGATGGACGTGGAGGGCTGCTACGAGCGCTTCCCTGAGCTCGGCTTCGACTACGGCCCGGTCTTCGCTGGACTGACTGCCGCCTGGCAGGGCGATGACGGTGAGGTCTTCGCCGAGGCGGCGTTGCCGGAGGGGACCTCCGTCGACGGCTTCGGCCTGCATCCGGCCCTGCTCGACGCCGGCCTGCACGCCGCAGGACTCGCCGGCGCGGCAGTCGTCGGCCGCGAGGGGCTGCCCTTTTCCTGGCAGGGCGTCTCGCTGCACGCCACGGGCGCCCGCTCGATCCGAGTCCGGCTGGCCAGGGCAGCCGAGGACGCCATGAGCGTTGCGGTCACCGACACCGAAGGTGCGCCCGTCGTCACTGTCGAGTCCCTGCTGATGCGGCCCGTGCCCGCTGCCGAACAACTCGACACCGCCCAGGGGCCGAGCGAAGCGCTGTATGTCCTCGACTGGGCACCCGTGTCGGCGTCCGGCATTTCAACGGCCGTATCGACACCCGTAGTTGTCGGCCCCGACGCTCTGGGAATCGCCGACCACATCGGTGCGGGGGAGACGTACCCGGATCTCGCCTCGGTCTCCGCGGACGAGGACACGCGGGCCCCCGCCATTGTTCTGGCGCCCGTGACGGGAGACCCAGGCTCGGGGGCGGCTGGGTCGGCGCATGTGTTGAGCGTTCATGTGCTGGGTCTGGTGCAGGAGTGGTTGTCTGAGGAGCGGTTCGCGGGTTCGCGTCTGGTGTTCGTGACGCGTGGTGCGGTGTCGGGTGTGGATCCGGCGGCGGCTGCGGTGTGGGGTCTGGTGCGTTCGGCGCAGTCGGAGCATCCGGGCCGGTTCGGGCTCTTGGACGTGGACGGTGCGGAGGCGTCGCTTGCGGTGGTGCCGTCCGCGTTGGCGGTCGATGAGCCTCAACTGGCTGTGCGTGCGGGGGAGGTGTGTGTCCCGCGTCTGGGGCGGGCCACGTCCGCTGAGGGTGTCGGGGTCTCGTGGGCCGGGGTTGAGGGCTCGGTGTTGGTCACTGGTGGTACGGGTGGTCTGGGTGCGCTGGTGGCGCGGCATCTGGTCTCGGAGCATGGTGTGCGGGATCTGTTGCTGGTCTCCCGCCGTGGCCGTGATGCCGAGGGTGCGGATGAACTGGTAGCCGAACTCACCGAGTTGGGGGCGCAAGCCGGGGTTGCGGCGTGTGATGTGGCGGACCGGGAGGCGCTGTCGGACCTCCTCGCGCAACGCTCGATCGGTGCGGTGGTGCATGCAGCGGGTGTCCTTGATGACGGTGTCGTGGAGTCGCTGACGCCGGAGCGTGTCGATGCTGTGTTCCGTCCGAAGGTGGACGCGGCGTGGAATCTGCATGAACTGACCCGTGACCGCGACCTGTCGGCGTTCGTGCTGTTCGCTTCCGCGGCCGGGGTCTTCGGAACGCCCGGCCAGGGCAACTACGCTGCGGCGAACGCCTTCCTGGACGCGCTCGCGCTGCACCGCCGCGAACTCGGCCTTTCCGCCGCTTCGTTGGCGTGGGGCGCCTGGGCAGAGGGCACGGGCATGACCGGCGACCTCACCGAGACCGACAGGCGGCGCATAGCCCGTACGGGCGTGGCACCCCTGACAGCCACTCAGGGCCTGGCACTCTTCGACGCCGCGCTCTCCGGCGACGACGCGGCCGTACTGCCGCTGCGCCTCGACCTGTCCGCCGCACGTGCACAGAGCGAGACGCCGCCACTGCTCAAGGGGCTCATCCGCACACCGGCACGAGCCCGCCGAGCCGCGGTCTCCACCACCGGCGCGCAGAGCGGACTCGCCGAACGCCTCGCCGGACTGGGCCACTTCGAGCGTACGGAGAAGATCACCGACGTGGTGCGCGGCGAGGTCGCCGCCGTACTCGGACACGCGAACCCGGAATCCGTGGACGTCACCCGCCCCTTCCAGGGCCTCGGCTTCGACTCCCTCACGGCCGTCGAACTCCGCAACAGGCTGACCGCCGCGACCGGACTGCGACTTCCCGCGACGCTCGTCTTCGACTACCCGACGGTGACGGTGCTCGCCGAGCACGTACGGGACGAACTCTTCGGCGTCGACGGCGACTCGGTCCTTCCCGCCCTCGCGTCCCCCGGCACCCTGCCCGCTCTGGCAGACGACCCGGTCGTGATCGTCGGAACAGCATGCCGTTACCCCGGGGGCATCGCCTCGCCCGAGGATCTGTGGCGCCTCGTGCTCGAAGGCGGCGACGCCATCTCCGGCTTCCCCACGAACCGCGACTGGGACCTGGAGAACCTGCACCACCAAGACCCGGACGAGCCCGGGAAGACGCACGTCCTCCGCGGCGGATTCCTGCACGACGCCGACCAGTTCGACCCCGGCTTCTTCGGAATGTCCCCACGCGAGGCCCTGGCCACCGACGTCCAGCAGCGGCTGCTTCTGGAGACCTCCTGGCACGCCTTCGAACGCACCGGCATCGACCCCATGACGCTCCGCGGCAGCCGCACCGGCGTCTTCGCCGGCGTCATGTCCAACGACTACAGCACCCTCATCAGTGACGAGACCTTCGAGGGCTATCAGGGGACGGGCACGGCACAGAGCGTCCTGTCAGGGCGCGTCGCCTACGCGCTCGGCCTCGAAGGACCCGCGGTGACCGTCGACACAGCCTGCTCCTCCTCCCTTGTCTCGATGCACCTCGCCGCCCAGGCCCTCCGCAGCGGCGAGTGCGACCTGGCACTCGCCGGCGGCGTCACCGTGATGTCCACGCCCGGCTCCTTCGTCGCCTTCTCCCGGCAGCGCGGCCTGGCCGCCGACGGCCGGTGCAAGTCCTTCTCGGACTCCGCTGATGGCGTGGGCTGGTCCGAGGGTGTCGGTCTGGTGGTGTTGGAGCGGTTGTCGGATGCCCGGCGTAGGGGTCACAACATCCTTGCGGTGCTGCGGGGTTCGGCGGTGAATCAGGACGGTGCGTCGAACGGTTTGACGGCGCCGAACGGTCCGTCGCAGCAGCGGGTGATCCGTCAGGCGTTGGCGAGTGCGGGGCTCTCCGTCGGTGATGTCGACGTGGTGGAAGCGCACGGTACGGGCACGTCGTTGGGTGATCCGATCGAGGCGCAGGCGTTGTTGGCGACGTACGGGCAAGAGCGCGAACGGCCGCTGCTTCTGGGCTCGGTGAAGTCGAATCTGGGGCATACGCAGGCTGCTGCGGGTGTCGCGGGTGTGATCAAGATGGTGGAGGCATTGCGGCACGGTGAGTTGCCGCGCACCCTGCACGTGGACGCTCCGTCCTCGCATGTGGACTGGGACGCGGGCGCGGTCGAGCTGCTGGCCGAGCAGACGCCGTGGCCGGAGAGCGAGCGTGTGCGTCGGGCTGCGGTGTCCTCGTTCGGCGTGAGCGGTACGAACGCCCACCTCATCCTCGAACAGCCGGAGGAGACCGGAGAAGCGGAGACCTCGTCGGCCTCCGGCGTGGAAGCGGACGAAGTGGCGGACGCGGCGCTCCGCGGTCCTGTCCCGGTCCTGGTCTCCGCCAAGTCTGCAACCGCTCTCGACGAACAAGTGGACGAGTTCCGCGCTTGCGCCCAAGAGCTGCATCCGGCGGATGTGGGTTTTTCGTCGGTGACCACGCGGTCGGTGTTCGAGCATCGTGCGGTGTTGCTGGCGTCGGACGAGGGCATTGTCGAGGCTGCGCGGGGTGTGGCTTCTGCGGATCCGGGTGGTCTGGCGGTGGTCTTCTCGGGCCAGGGGTCTCAACGTCTCGGTATGGGCCGGGAGTTGTACGAGCGTTTCCCCGTCTTCGCCGAGGCTTTCGATGCGGTGCTGGCTCACCTGGACCCGCAGGTGCGGGAGGTCATGTGGGGCGAGGATGAGGGGCTGCTGAACCGTACGGGGTGGGCGCAGCCTGCTCTGTTCGCGATAGAGGTCGCGCTGTTCCGGCTCGCTTCCTCGTGGGGCATCGAACCCGACTATCTGGCGGGCCATTCGATCGGTGAGATCGCGGCCGCACACGTGGCCGGAGTCTTCTCCCTGGAGGATGCCTGCCGGCTGGTGTCGGCGCGGGCTGCGTTGATGGATGCCCTGCCGGAGGGTGGGGCGATGGTCGCTGTGGAGGCGGCCGAGGCCGAGGTCGTTCCGTTGCTGACGGAGGGTGTGTCGCTGGCGGCGGTCAACGGACCGTCCTCGGTGGTGGTCGCCGGCGTGGAGAGCGAAGTAGCGGATATCGCGGCGCACTTCGAGGCGGCTGGTCATCGCACGCGCAGGCTGCGCGTCTCGCATGCGTTCCACTCCCCGTTGATGGAGCCGATGCTGGAGGACTTCCGCACGGCGGTCCAGGACCTGACCTTCGAGGCGCCCAGCATCCCGGTGGCGGCGTGGGGCGATGTGTCGACCCCCGAGTACTGGGTGGAGCACCTCCGGGAGACGGTGCGTTTCGGCGACAGCGTCGAATGGCTCGCTCAGCAAGACGTGTCGGCGTTTGTGGAGTTGGGTCCGGACAGTGTGCTCTCGGCGATGGCCGCCGCGATCACCCCCGATGCCACGACCGTGCCTCTCCTGCGCAGGGACCGTGGAGAAGAAGTCGCGGCGTTGACTGCTGCGGCCCAACTGCATGTCGCCGGTCATGAGGTGGCCTGGAGCCGGCTGTTCGACGGGACGGGTGCCCGGCGGGTGGATCTGCCGACGTACGCGTTCCAGCACCAGCGTTTCTGGCCGACCGCCACCACACGCACAGGTGGCGCTTCCGGACTCGGGCTCCGTGCCGCCGAGCACCCCCTCCTGGGCGCGGCCGTGCACGTAGCGGGTTCGGACACGGTTCTGTTCACGAGTCGGTTGTCGTTGTCTTCGCATCCGTGGCTTGC
>NZ_LJGW01000378.1:0-11559 GCF_001751255.1 Streptomyces nanshensis
TCTCCCGGCGGGGGCTCCTTGGTGGTGCGACTCAGCTCACTGAGCTGTCACGTTCTCAGCCTGCGGGCCCTTCGGGCCCTGCGTCACGTCGAACGTCACGACCTGGTTCTCCTCCAGGGAGCGGAAACCGGTCGCGTTGATCGCGGAGTAGTGGACGAAGACATCGGGACCGCCGCCGTCCTGGGCGATGAAGCCAAAGCCCTTTTCAGCGTTGAACCACTTGACGGTTCCGGTAGCCATAAGCCCTCCTTGGGCCTATAAGGGTCGCCCTGCTCCCAGAACCCCGCTAAGAAGTCTGAAAACGACGAGAGCCCGCGGTCACATGCTCCGCAGGCTCTGTACTGCAAGGAAACCAAACTGCAACTTGCGAGCGAGACTAGCACGGTGCCGCGTGCCGGGGAAGGGTCGACGATCTCGGCTCTGCGCTGCCCCGTTCCCGCCCCGCCGCCGCCCCCCGTAGCGGCGCCGTACGCGCCCGGAAGGGCCGTTGCCGGACCGCACGGAGACCCGGCGTACTCTCCAGGGTGTGACTGAGATTCCGAGGGTTGCCGCATCCCGCCCGCGGGTGGGGCACATCCAGTTCCTCAACTGCCTGCCCCTCTACTGGGGCCTCGTGCACACCGGCTCGCTGCTGGATCTCGAGCTCACCCGGGACACCCCCGAAAAGCTGAGCGACCAGTTGGTGAACGGCGATCTCGACATCGGGCCCATCACCCTCGTCGAATTCCTGCGGAACGCCGATCAGCTCGTCGCGCTCCCGGATATCGCCGTCGGCTGCGACGGCCCGGTGATGTCCTGCGAGATCGTCTCGCGGGTGCCGCTGGAGGAACTGGACGGCGCGAGGGTGGCCCTCGGCTCCACGTCACGCACGTCCGTACGGCTGGCGCGGCTGCTGCTCGACGAGCGGTTCGGCGTGCGCCCCGACTACTACACCTGCGAGCCCGACCTCGCGCGGATGATGCGCGAGGCCGACGCCGCCGTCGTCATCGGCGACCTCGGACTGCGCGCGTATCTGCGTCATCTGCCCGAAGCGGGCCTGGCCGTCCACGACCTGGGCGACCTGTGGAAGGAGTGGACGGGGCTGCCGTTCGTCATGGCCGTATGGGCCGTGCGCCGCGACTATCTGGAACGGCACCCCGAGACGGTGGACGAGGTGCACCGCGCGTTCCTCGCCTCCCGCGACCTCGCCCTGGAGGAGGTCGCGAAGGTCGCCGAGCACGCGGCGCGCTGGGAGGTCTTCGAACCCCCGGTGCTGGAGCGGTACTTCACCACGCTGGACTTCCGCCTCGGGGCGCAGCAGCTCCAGGGCGTCGCCGAGTTCGTACGCCGTACCGCCGCCGCGGGCGACTACCCCGCGGACGTACGCGTCGACCTGCTGCACGCACCCGAGCGCACCTGAGCCCGCCGCGGGCCCCTGTCGTACGCTGGCCCGGCAAGGGAAAAGCCGCCAGCCACCCCCGGAGGGACGCCCCGGTGCCCGATAACGCCGACCGTCAGGCCGTGCTCGACCGTGCTGCCGAGGGCGGCCGAATCACCCCCGAGGAAGCGCTCGACCTGTACCGTTCCGCGCCGCTGCACGCCCTCGGGGCGGCGGCCGACGCCGCGCGCCGCAAGCGCTACGCGGGTACGGAGCACATCGCGACGTACATCATCGAGCGGAACATCAACTACACCAACTCCTGCGTCACGGCGTGCAAGTTCTGCGCCTTCTACGCCTCGCCGAAGAGCGACGACGTGTGGACGCGCGACCTCGACGACATCCTGCGCCGCTGCGCCGAGACGGTCGAACTCGGCGGCACCCAGATCATGTTCCAGGGCGGCCACCACCCGGACTACGGCGTGGAGTACTACGAGGAGCACTTCGCGGCGATCAAGGAGCGCTTCCCGGAGCTGGTGATCCACTCGCTGGGCGCCTCCGAGGTCCAGCACATGGCGAAGATCTCCGGCGTGACCCCCGAGGAGGCCATCCGCCGCATCCACGCCGCCGGGCTGGACTCCTTCGCGGGCGCCGGCGCGGAGCTGCTCCCGGCGCGGGCGCGCACGGCGATCGCCCCGCTCAAGGAGTCCGGCGAGCGCTGGCTGGAGATCATGGAGACCGCGCACGACCTCGGCGTCGAGTCCACGTCGACGATGCTGATGGGCACCGGCGAGACCAACGCCGAGCGCATCGAGCATCTGCGGATGATCCGCGACGTACAGGACCGCACCGGCGGCTTCCGCGCCTTCATCCCGTACACGTACCAGCCGGAGAACAACCATCTGAAGGGCCGCACGCAGGCCACGCTCTTCGAGTACCTGCGGATGATCTCGATCGCGCGGCTCTTCCTGCACAACGTCGCCCACATCCAGGGCTCCTGGCTCACCACGGGCAAGGAGGCCGGCCAGCTCTCGCTGCACTACGGTGCCGACGACCTGGGCTCGGTGATGCTGGAGGAGAACGTCGTCTCCTCGGCGGGCGCGAAGCACCGGTCGAACCGGATGGAGCTGCTCGACCTGATCCGCGCGGCGGACCGGGTGCCGGCGCAGCGGAGCACGACGTACGAGCACCTGGTCGTGCACGAGGACCCGGCCGAGGACCCCTCGGACGACCGTGTCGTCTCGCACTTCTCGTCCACGGCGATCGAGGGCGGCAGCGCCCACCCCGAACTCAACCTGATCGAGGCGAAGTAGCGCGGTCTCCGGTGGCTCCCTGAGCCCCTGACGTTCCAGCGGCCCCCGTACGCACCGCGGCTCGTGAACGCGGCGCCGTGCGGGGGCCGTTGCGTACGTCGACGGGCCCGGGAGAAGAGAAGGGGAGGACGCGTGCGACTCACGCTGGACGCGCTGCTGGCCGACGTGCCCGCCGAACAGGTCGAGGCGGCCCGTGAGTTCTACGCGTCGAGGACACCGGGCCGCGGCCCCGGCGGCCCGGCGGAGCTACGGCGGGCACGGGCGCAGCGGTCCGCTCCCGGCGCCGCCGACCCGCCCGCCGTCGAAGAGACGGCCGGGGCCGGCGAAGTACGCGTCCCCGTCAGGGTGTTCACGCCCGCCGGCGGTCCGCCCCGCGGCGTCCATCTGGACATCCACGGCGGCGGCTTCTTCATGGACTCCGCGGCACGCGGAGACCGCCGCAACCGCGCGCTCGCGGACGCCCTGCGGCTCGCCGTCGTCAGCGTCGACTACCGGCTGGCCCCGGAACACCCTTGGCCCGCTGCGCCCGACGACTGCGAGGCGGCGGCGCTCTGGCTGCTCGACGTGGCCCGGGCCCGCTTCGGCACGTCCCGCCTCTCGATCGGCGGCGACTCCGCCGGAGCCACCCTCGCGCTGGCGACCCTGCTCCGGCTCCGGGACGCGGGCGCCGTCGCTCATTTCGCCGGTGCCGTCCTCCAGTTCGGCACCTACGACCTGAGCGCACGGACCCCGGCGGGCCGCCGGATCGCGGACGAGTACTTCCTCCAGGCGTACGCGGGCCATGCCGGGGACCGCACCGTTCCCGACGTCTCTCCCGTCTACGGCGCCCTGGACGGGCTTCCGCCGACGCTGCTGATCGTCGGCAGCGAGGACGTACTACTGGAGGACAACCTGGCGATGGCGGGACGGCTGTCGGCGGCCGGCAACGACGTCGAGATCCGCGTCTATCCCGCGTGCCCGCACGGCTTCACCGGCCACCCCACGGCACTGGCCGCCACGGCGCTCCGCGACGCCCGCTCCTGGCTGCGCGACCGGATCGACGGCCGGCTTCCCACCCCGCCGCCGCACCCGCCGCGGCAGGGCGACACAATGGAGCGGTGACCCGCGCATCCCTGGACAAGCAGCCGCACGAAGTCGCCGCGATGTTCGACGACGTCGCCGCGCGGTACGACATCACCAACGACGTGCTCTCCCTCGGGCAGACGCGGCTGTGGCGGCGGGCCGTCGCCCGCGCCGTGGAGGCGCGGCCGGGGGAGCGGGTGCTCGATCTGGCCGCCGGTACGGGCACCTCCTCGCAGCCGTTCGTCGAGGCGGGCGCCTACGCGGTGCCGTGCGACTTCAGCCTGGGGATGCTGACGGAGGGCAAGAAGCGGCACCCGTGGATGCCCTTCACCGCGGGCGACGCGACCCGACTGCCGTTCCGCGACGGGGTGTTCGACGCGGTGACGATCTCCTTCGGTCTGCGGAACGTGCACGACACCGACGGCGCCCTGCGGGAGCTGCTGCGCGTCACCGCGCCCGGCGGACGCATCGTCATCTGCGAGTTCAGCCACCCCACGTGGGCGCCGTTCCGCACCGTCTACACCGAGTACCTGATGCGGGCGCTGCCGCCGGTCGCCCGGTCCGTCTCCTCCAGCCCCGACGCCTACGTCTACCTCGCCGAGTCGATCCGCGCCTGGCCCGACCAGCCCGCGCTCGCCCGCCAGTTGCAGGACGCGGGCTGGGCGAAGGTGGCCTGGCGGGACCTGACCGGAGGCGTGGTGGCCCTGCACCGCGGCGTACGTCCGTAGCGTCCGCCGAGGGGAGCGGCACCGTGTGCGGCGGGCCGCCCTCTTAGACTGCACCTGCCCAGTACCCAGCCTTAGCGGGAGTCCTTGTGACTGACACCGTCACCTCCGAGCGGACCGCCGATGTGATCGTCGTAGGTGCCGGCCCCGCCGGGGCCACCACCGCCTACCACCTGGCCCGCAGCGGCCTGGACGTGCTGCTGCTGGAGAAGACCGCCTTCCCCCGCGAGAAGGTGTGCGGCGACGGCCTCACGCCGCGCGCGACCAAGCAGCTCGTCGCCATGGGCATCGACGTCTCCGAGGAGGCCGGCTGGCTCCGCAACCGGGGCCTGCGCATCATCGGCGGCGGACAGCGGCTCGAACTGGACTGGCCGGAGCTGGCCAGCTACCCGGACTACGGACTCGTGCGCAAGCGCGACGACTTCGACGAACAGCTCGCCCGGCAGGCCGAGAAGGCAGGCGCCCAGATGTACGAGCGCTGCAACGTCGGCGAGCCGATCCTCGACGCGGGCGGCCGCATCACGGGCGTCCACGCGAAGCTCGGCGAGGAGAAGACCCCCGTCACCTTCCACGCCCCGATCGTCGTCGCCGCCGACGGCAACTCCACGCGCCTGTCGTTGAAGATGGGCCTGCACCGGCGCGAGGACCGCCCGATGGGCGTCGCCGTCCGTACGTACTTCACCTCGCCCCGGCACGACGACGACTATCTGGAGTCCTGGCTGGAGCTGTGGGACCGCCGCGGCGCGCAGGACCGTCTGCTGCCCGGCTACGGCTGGGTGTTCGGCATGGGCGACGGCACGAGCAACGTCGGCCTCGGCGTCCTCAACACCTCCGAGGACTTCAAGGAGCTGGACTGGCGGGAGATCCTCAAGGCGTGGACGGCCTCCATGCCCGAGGAGTGGGGCTACACCCCGGAGAACATGACGGGCCCGATCCGCGGCGCCGCCCTCCCGATGGCCTTCAACCGGCAGCCGCACTACACGCGCGGACTGCTGCTCGTCGGCGACGCGGGCGGCCTGGTGAACCCGTTCAACGGCGAAGGCATCGCGTACGCCATGGAGTCGGGCGTCATCGCGGCGGAGACCATCGTCCAGGCGCAGGCCCGCGCGACGCCCGCCCAGCGGGAGTTGGCCCTGCGGCGCTACCCGAAGATCCTCAAGGAGACCTACGGGGGCTACTACACGCTGGGCCGCGCCTTCGTGAAGCTGATCGGCAACCCGAAGGTGATGAAGGTGGCGACCGAACGCGGCCTGTCCCACCCGCTGTTGATGCGCTTCGCCCTGAAGATGCTCGCCAACCTGACGGACCCGGCGGGCGGCGACGCGATGGACCGGGTCATCAACGGCCTCAGCAAGGTCGCGCCGCGCGCGTAGCGCGGCCCGTGCTCCGGCCGACGCCGGAACTACGACGAACCGACGAAGGCCCCACCGGTGCACGGTGGGGCCTTCGTCGATGTCTGAGCGGGTGCGTGCTGCCTTGCAGTCGGTGCTGGGCGCGGTGCGGCTGCCCTGTGCCGTACGCGCGTACGTCTGCGGCCGCGGCCGCGGCCGCAGACGTGGCCGCAGCCGTCACCCCAGCCGGACCGCTCCGGAGGGCGGGTCGTAGTCGAGCGTCTTCTCCACGACGCCCGTTGAGCTGTTCTGCGCGCCGATGAACTTGCCGCCGCCCACGTACACACCCACGTGGTACGCGCTGCCGGCGCCGCCCCAGTAGAGCATGTCGCCCTCCTGGAGCGCGTCCATGGAGACGGGGGTGCCGTGCGTGGACTGCTCCTGCGAGGTGCGCGGCAGGCTGACCCCGAGCTGCTTGTAGGCGGCCTGGGTCAGTCCCGAGCAGTCGTAGGAGGAGGGGCCGCTGGCGCCGAGCACATACGGCTTGCCGACCTGGGACTTGAGGAAGCTGATCATCCCCGCGACGTTGCCGCTCGCGGAGGGGAGCGCGGTGCGCTCGCTGGTACGTGAGGCACGGGTGGCTGCGGCCTCCTTGCGGGCGGCCTCTGCCTTCCGCTTGGCGGCCTGTGCCTTCTTCTCGGCCTGCTTCGCCGCGTCCTGTGCGCTGTCGGTGGCCTTGGACTCGGCGTGGGTGACCTGACGCTGGAGTGCGTTGGTCTCGAGGGAGTCCGCTGCCTCGGAGGTCGACTTCTCTACGGAGCCGACCGCAGCCATCTCGACGGTCTCGGAGGCTTCGTCCTTCTTCTCGGCCGCCGAGGACGCCGGAGAGATCGCCGTGGTGAGGGCGACCGCTCCCAAGACGCCACCGGTCGCCCCCGCGCGCAGCGCCTTGTTGACGTTGCTGCTGCGGGGTTTCCGGTGTCTGGGTATGTGCGCGTTCCGGGACATGAGGAAATGGATAGCAGGGTGAGGATGATCCGTTCAAAGATCGTGCGATGTGCCACAACAACGCGGGAAGCGTTCAGTTGAGGCGAAGACGATCTTCGCAATGTCTCGGTACGGTCACGGGAAAATCCCAACTAGGCCTGTGTGACCACGGAGTTGACCCCCTCCGCTGCCCTCGTCGGGCGCATATCACCCCACGTGCGAGCACGCAAAGATGGCAGGAGCTGCCATCCGGGCGTGTGGTGTACGTCACATCGCGCCGGTGAAGTCTGTTCATGAATGGGCGATTGAGTCCTCGTCATCCCTTTTGGATGCCGAGGAGAGGGTGTGCGAACCGTGAAGAAGGTGATCCTCGACGGGGAGGTTTGTGCCGGCGTTCACGAACCGCAGGCCCTCCCCGCGTCGCGGCTCTCCTCTGCGGACTGTCCGGTGCGGGGCGCCCGTAACCCTCCCCGGCGGTCTCGTTCCTGCTGCATGGGGGTCTCGTTCGGATATCGGTTGGGGAGACGGCGGTGGAACGGGCTCCGTGCGCGCGGTCGTCCGTACGTCCCTTCATGGCGCCGTCACAGCGCTTCCGCGTTCCGTTCCGGTCTTCGGCGGCGCTCGTGCCGAAAGGCCTTGCGAGACCGCCCAGTTGAAGATCGACATCCCTCTGACGTGGGACTTCCACCTCGCGTGTTGGAGATCACAAACCCTTGTCCGGACCCCGTGTCGCAGATCACAAGCCCCAGGCATAGGATGCCTCCCGCAAGGGCTTGTGAACTGCCTCACATAGAAGCGATCTTCGTGTGAAGGACGGGACATTCGCCCGGCGGACAGCGGGCAGTCAGCGTCGACGGTCCCTGCGGGCCCACCGGTCCGTGAGGGTTCCAGTGTCGACTGGAAGGAGCGGGGAGCGGTGAACGCCTACACGCCAATCCTTGTACTGGGAGCCATCGCGGCGGCCTTCGCGATCTTCTCCGTGGTCGCGGCATCGGTCATCGGCCCCAAGCGCTACAACAGGGCCAAGCTGGAGGCGTACGAGTGCGGCATCGAGCCCACTCCGCAGCCGGCCGGCGGCGGGCGATTCCCGGTCAAGTACTACCTGACGGCGATGCTCTTCATCGTCTTCGACATCGAAATCGTCTTTCTCTACCCGTGGGCGGTCCACTTCGACTCCCTCGGGCTCTTCGGCCTCGCCGAAATGCTGGTCTTCGTCGCCCTCATCGGCGTCGCGTACGCCTACGACTGGCGGCGCGGCGGCCTGGAATGGGATTAGGGGCAGGTACGCAATGGGACTCGAAGAGAAGCTGCCGAGCGGCTTCCTGCTGACCACCGTCGAGAAGGCCGCGGGCTGGGTGCGCAAGTCGTCCATGTTCCCGGCGACGTTCGGACTCGCCTGCTGTGCCATCGAGATGATGACGACGGGCGCGGGCCGCTACGACCTCGCCCGCTTCGGCATGGAGGTCTTCCGCGGATCGCCGCGGCAGGCCGACCTCATGATCGTGGCGGGCCGCGTCAGCCAGAAGATGGCTCCGGTGCTGCGGCAGGTCTACGACCAGATGCCCAACCCGAAGTGGGTCATCTCCATGGGCGTGTGCGCCTCGTCCGGCGGGATGTTCAACAACTACGCGATCGTGCAGGGCGTCGACCACATCGTGCCGGTCGACATCTATCTGCCCGGCTGCCCGCCGCGTCCCGAGATGCTCCTCGACTCCATCCTCAAGCTCCACGAGCACGTGAAGGGCGAGAAGCTCGGCGTCAACCGCGAGCAGGCCGCCCGCGAGGCGGAGGAGGCGGCCCGCAAGGCCCTGCCGACGATCGAGATGAAGGGGCTGCTCCGGTGAGCGACGCACGTGCGGCCGCCGGGCTGCCGAGGATCACGATGCCTGTACTTCTGCGCCGCGCGAGCGGAGAAGCGAACAGGGGGACGCAGTGACCGAGAAGAAGGCCAACGGCAACGGCAACGGCGAGGGTGCCGCCGACGAGACCGACGGCGCCGAGAACGGGGGCGGTTCGGTCCCCGCGCCGCGCCAGGACCCGGGCGAGATCATCGGCGTCCGCCGCGGCATGTTCGGCGCCAACAACGGCGGCGACACCTCGGGTTACGGCGGTCTGGTCCGTACGGTCCGGCTGCCCGGCGCGAGCCACCGCCCCTACGGCGGCCCGAACGGCCGTGCCGCGCACGGTGACTTCGACGAGATCGCGGACGAACTCGAAGGCGCTCTGGAGGAACAGGGCCTGGCGCCCGGCGAGGCCATCGAGAAGACCGTGGTCGACAGCGGCGAACTCACCTTCCACGTGGCCCGCGAGCACCTCGTCCAGGTCGTACGGACCCTGCGGGACGACCCGGCGCTCCGCTTCGAGCTGTGTACCGGCGTGAGCGGCGTGCACTTCCCCGGCGACAAGGGGCGCGAGCTGCACACCGTGAACCACCTGCGGTCGATCACGCACAACCGGATCGTCCGCATCGAGGTCAGCGCGCCGGACAGCGACCCGCACATCCCCTCGATCGTCGAGGTCTACCCGACCAACGACTGGCACGAGCGCGAGACGTACGACTTCTTCGGCATCGTCTTCGACGGCCACCCCGCGCTGACGCGGATCATGATGCCCGACGACTGGCAGGGCCACCCGCAGCGCAAGGACTACCCGCTCGGCGGCATCCCCGTCGAGTACAAGGGCGCCCAGATCCCGGCTCCCGACCAGCGGAGGTCGTACAGCTGATGAGCACGCCAACATCCGCCCACGCACCCGCGGGCATCCGCGAGACCACCGAGGGCACCGTCTACGACGTCACCGGGGGCGACTGGGACGAGGTCGCAGCCGCCGCCGCGCGCAGCGACGACGAGCGGATCATCGTCAACATGGGCCCGCAGCACCCCTCCACGCACGGAGTGCTGCGGCTGATCCTGGAGATCGACGGCGAGACGGTCACCGAGGCCCGCTGCGGCATCGGGTATCTGCACACCGGCATCGAGAAGAACCTCGAGTACCGGACGTGGACGCAGGGCACGACGTTCGTGACGCGCATGGACTACCTCACGCCGTTCTTCAACGAGACGGCGTACTG
Source organism: Streptomyces nanshensis (assembly GCF_001751255.1). Taxonomy (GTDB): domain Bacteria; phylum Actinomycetota; class Actinomycetes; order Streptomycetales; family Streptomycetaceae; genus Streptomyces; species Streptomyces nanshensis_A. The sequence continues at coordinate 9,846 of NZ_LJGW01000378.1, forward strand.
CATGGCGGTCGAGAAGCTGCTCGGCATCGAGGACGAGGTCCCCGACCGCGCCAACGTCATCCGCGTACTGATGATGGAGCTCAACCGGCTCTCCTCGCACCTGGTGGCCATCGCCACCGGCGGCATGGAGCTGGGCGCGACCACCGTCATGATCTTCGGCTTCCGCGACCGCGAACTCGTCCTGGACCTGTACGAGTTGATCACCGGTCTGCGGATGAACCACGCGTACATCCGCCCGGGCGGCCTCTCCCAGGACCTGCCGCCCGGCACGGTCGACGCGCTGCGCGAGTTCCTGAAGAAGATGAAGAAGAACCTGCCCGAGTACGACGCGCTGTGCTCCGGCAACCCCGTCTTCAAGGCCCGCCTCCAGGACATCGGCTACCTCGACCTGGCCGGCTGCATGGCGCTCGGCGCGACCGGGCCGATCCTGCGCTCCGCCGGGCTGCCGCACGACCTGCGCAAGTCGCAGCCGTACTGCGGCTACGAGACCTACGACTTCGAGGTGCCGACCGTCGACACCTGCGACTCCTACGGGCGCTTCATGCTGCGCCTGGAGGAGATGCGCCAGTCGCTGCGGATCATCGAGCAGTGCATCGACCGCCTGGAGCCGGGCCCGGTCATGGTCGGCGACAAGAAGATCGCCTGGCCCGCGCAACTGGCGCTGGGCCCCGACGGTCTCGGCAACTCGCTGGACCACATCAAGAACATCATGGGCACCTCCATGGAGGCCCTGATCCACCACTTCAAGCTCGTCACCGAGGGCTTCCGCGTCCCGCCGGGACAGGCGTACGCGGCGGTGGAGTCCCCGAAGGGCGAACTGGGCGTGCACGCGGTGAGCGACGGCGGCACCCGCCCGTACCGCGTGCACTTCCGCGACCCCTCCTTCACCAACCTCGAAGCCATGGCGGCGATGTGCGAAGGCGGCCAGGTCGCCGACGTCATCGTGGCCGTGGCCTCCATCGACCCCGTGATGGGAGGCGTCGACCGATGACCACCGCGCCCGAGAGGGGCAGCGCCCCCGACGCACCGATGCTCGGCATCCCCGCGATGCCGCCGCCGGAGTACCCGGCCCATGTACGGGAGCGGCTGGAGCCGGACGCGCGCGCGATCGTCGCCCGCTACCCCGACAGCCGTTCCGCGCTGCTGCCGATGCTGCACCTCGTGCAGTCCGAGGAGGGCCATGTCACGCCCACCGGGCAGCGGTTCTGCGCGGAGATGCTCGATCTGACGACGGCCGAGGTGAACGCCGTCGCGACGTTCTACTCGATGTACCGGCGCAAGCCCTCCGGCGACTACCAGGTCGGCGTGTGCACCAACACGCTCTGCGCGGTGATGGGCGGCGACGCCATCTTCGACGACCTCAAGGAGCACCTCGGGGTCGGCAACAACGAGACCACCGAGGACGGCACGGTCACGCTGGAGCACATCGAGTGCAACGCGGCCTGCGACTACGCCCCCGTCGTGATGGTCAACTGGGAGTTCTTCGACAACCAGACGCCCGAGTCGGCACGGCAGCTCGTCGACGACCTGCGCGCCGGACGCGAGGTCGCCCCCACCCGCGGCGCCCCGCTGTGCAGCTTCAAGCAGACCGCGCGCATCCTCGCCGGCTTCCCCGACGAGCGCCCCGGCGCCGCCGAGGCCACCGGCGGCGGCGGTGAACCGTCCATCGCCGGACTGCGGTTGGCCCGCGGCGAGGCGCCCGCCAACCGGCTCG
>NZ_LJGW01000378.1:11762-14923 GCF_001751255.1 Streptomyces nanshensis
CCAACCGGCTCGCGCACCCGCGCGGCCCGGCCGGGCCCGCCGGACAGCCGGTCCCGCTGCCCGGCGAGGAGGCCCCCGAGAGCCACCCCAGTTCGCACGATCTGCCGCAGTCGACGGCCGCGTCCGACCCGGCCACCGACACCGGCCCGGTCCGGGACGGCCAGGGCGGCCAGGGGGAGGAGAGCGAGTGATGGCGACCGAATCCCCGGAGAAGCTGCTCACCCCGGTCCTCTCCGCGTACTGGGACGAGCCCCAGGCGTGGACGCTGGAGACCTACAAGCGGCGGCACGACGGCTACGCCGGTCTGGCCAAGGCGCTCGCGATGCCGCCGGACGACGTCATCGCGTATGTGAAGGACGCCGGGCTGCGCGGCCGCGGCGGCGCCGGCTTCCCGACGGGCATGAAGTGGCAGTTCATCCCGCAGGGCGACGACAAGCCGCACTATCTCGTCGTCAACGCCGACGAGTCGGAGCCGGGCACCTGCAAGGACATCCCGCTGATGTTCGCCAACCCGCACTCCCTCATCGAGGGCATCATCATCGCCTGCCACGCGATCCGCTCCTCCCACGCGTTCATCTATCTGCGCGGCGAGGTCGTGCCCGTACTGCGGCGGCTGCACCTGGCCGTGCGCGAGGCGTACGAGGCGGGCTACCTCGGCAAGAACGCCCTCGGCGAGGGCAAGGACCTGGAGCTGACGGTGCACGCCGGCGCCGGCGCCTACATCTGCGGCGAGGAGACGGCGCTGCTGGACTCCCTGGAGGGACGGCGCGGACAGCCCCGGCTGCGGCCGCCGTTCCCCGCCGTCGCCGGTCTCTACGCGTGCCCGACCGTCGTCAACAACGTCGAGTCGATCGCCTCCGTGCCCCCGCTGATCAACCGGGGCAAGGAGTGGTTCCGTTCGATGGGCAGCGAGAAGTCCCCGGGCTTCACGCTCTACTCGCTCAGCGGGCACGTCGCCAACCCCGGCCAGTACGAGGCGCCGCTCGGCATCACGCTGCGCCAGTTGCTGGAGATGAGCGGCGGCATGCGCCCCGGTCACCGGCTGAAGTTCTGGACGCCCGGCGGCTCTTCGACCCCGATGCTCACCGAGGAGCACCTCGACGTGCCGCTCGACTACGAGGGCGTGGGCGCCGCCGGTTCGATGCTCGGCACCAAGGCGCTCCAGTGCTTCGACGAGACGACCTGCGTCGTACGGGCCGTCACGCGCTGGACGGAGTTCTACGCGCACGAGTCCTGCGGCAAGTGCACGCCGTGCCGCGAAGGCACGTACTGGCTGGTGCAGTTGCTGCGCGACTTCGAGGCGGGCAAGGCCACCAAGGCCGACATCGACAAGATCGACGACATCCAGGACAACATCAACGGCAAGTCCTTCTGCGCGCTCGGTGACGGCGCGGCCTCCCCGATCTACTCGTCGCTCCAGTACTTCCGCGAGGAGTACGAGCAGCACATCGAGGAGGGCGGCTGCCCCTTCGACCCCGCGAAGTCGACCGCGTGGGCCGACCGCCACCACAGCGCTCACCCGGAGGTGAAGGCGTGACAGTCACGACAGACGCGAAGACCTCCTCGGGCGGCGAGGGCCGGCCGCCGGCCAACGCCGAGGACATGGTCTCGCTGACCATCGACGGCGCCGAGATCTCCGTGCCGAAGGGCACGCTGGTCATCCGCGCCGCCGAGCAACTGGGCATCGAGATCCCGCGCTTCTGCGACCACCCGCTGCTCGACCCGGTCGGCGCGTGCCGCCAGTGCATCGTCGAGGTCGAGGGCCAGCGCAAGCCGATGGCCTCCTGCACCATCACCTGCACCGACGGCATGGTGGTCAAGACGCAGCTCTCCTCGCCCGTCGCCGAGAAGGCGCAGCGCGGCGTGATGGAGCTGCTGCTCATCAACCACCCGCTGGACTGCCCCGTCTGCGACAAGGGCGGCGAGTGCCCCCTGCAGAACCAGGCCATGTCCACCGGCTCGGCCGACTCCCGCTTCGAGGGCGCCAAGCGCACCTTCGCCAAGCCGGTGCCGATCTCCGACCAGGTGCTGCTGGACCGCGAGCGGTGCGTGCTGTGCGCGCGCTGCACCCGCTTCTCCAACCAGATCGCGGGAGACCCGATGATCGAGATGCTGGAGCGCGGCGCTCTCCAGCAGATCGGCACGGGCGAGGGCGACCCCTTCCAGTCCTACTTCTCCGGCAACACCATCCAGATCTGCCCGGTGGGCGCGCTGACGTCGGCGGCGTACCGCTTCCGTTCGCGCCCCTTCGACCTGGTCTCCTCGCCGTCCGTCTGCGAGCACTGCTCGGGCGGCTGCGCGACGCGTACGGACCACCGGCGCGGCAAGGTCATGCGGCGCATGGCCGCCCTCGACCCCGAGGTCAACGAGGAGTGGATCTGCGACAAGGGCCGCTTCGGCTTCCGCTACGCACAGCGCCCCGACCGGCTCACCACGCCGCTGGTACGCGGCGACGACGGTGAACTGGCGCCCGCGAGCTGGCCGGAGGCCCTGGAGGCCGCCGCCCGCGGACTGGCCGGCGCCCGTGGCCGCGCCGGTGTGCTCACCGGCGGCCGGGTCACCGTCGAGGACGCCTACGCGTACGCGAAGTTCGCGCGGGTCGCCCTCGGCACCAACGACATCGACTTCCGTGCCCGCGTCCACTCCCGCGAGGAGACCGCCTTCCTCAGCGAGCGGATCGCGGGACGCGGCAAGGACCTCGACGGAGGACGCGGCGCGGCCGGCGTCACCAACTCCACGCTGGAGGCGGCGCCTTCGGTGCTCCTCGTCGGTCTGGAGGCCGAGGAGGAGGCGCCCGGCGTCTTCCTGAAGCTGCGCAAGGCCATGCGCAAGCGCGGCCAACGCACCTTCGCCCTCGCCTCGTTCGCGACCCGCGGCCTGGAGAAGGCGGGCGGCACGCTGCTGCCGGCCGCGCCCGGCACGGAGACCGAGTGGCTGGACGCGCTCTCCGGACGGGTCGGGCTGGATGAGACCGGCGAGGCCGCGGCCGACGCGCTGCGCACCGAGGGCTCGGTGATCCTCGTCGGCGAACGCCTCGCGGCGGTGCCCGGGGCGCTGACCGCGGCCGTCCGTACGAGCGTCGCGACCGGCGCCGCGCTGGTGTGGATTCCGCGCCGCGCCGGTGAGCGCGGAGCCGTCGAGGCGGGTGCGCTGCCGACGCT
>NZ_LJGW01000378.1:15625-17482 GCF_001751255.1 Streptomyces nanshensis
CCGGCACCCGGCACCCCGCGCGGGCCCGGCTGTCCCGGGCGACGGCCGCCGAGGCGGGCGTCGCGGACGGCGACGTGCTCGCGGTCTCGGGACCGCTCGGCAGCGTCCAACTCCCGCTGGAGATCACGCAGATGCCCGACCGCGTGGTGTGGCTTCCGCTGAACTCCACGGGCGGCGGCGTCCAGGCGGACACCGGCGCACTGCCCGGCGAGCTGGTCCGCATCGCCGCCGGCACGGCGGTACGTCCCGAGGAGGCCGGCGCATGAGCACGCGGCTTCCCGGCGCCGCGCCCCACGGGAGCACCGTGGGAACGGCGAGGACGGCGAGCACGGTGAGCGCCGTGCACACCCCCGGCTCCGCACGGGTGGGCCCGCGCGCGGCGCGGTCACGTACACGAGGAGGTGAGCGCGTGAGCGCGCTCGTCACGGACCGGCACGGCGCACGCGGAGCACGCGCACGCGCCCTCACCGAGGGGGTGACCGCGTGAACGGCACGGCAGTCCTCGCCGAGGAGGACCTCTCCTTCTTCGGCCACGACCCGATCTGGCTGATCGCGCTCAAGGCCGTCTTCTGCTTCGCGTTCCTGATGGTGACCGTGCTGGTCTCCATCGTCATGGAGCGCAAGGTCGTCGGGTGGATGCAGTTGCGCGTCGGTCCCAACCGGCACGGCCCCTGGGGCATGCTGCAGTCGCTCGCCGACGGCGTGAAGCTGATGCTCAAGGAAGACGTCGTCGTCAAGGGCGCCGACAAGATCGTGTATCTGCTCGCGCCGGTGCTGGGCGCCATCCCGGCGTTCATGGCGATCGCCGTGATCCCGTTCGGGCCGCCCGGCAACGAGGTGTCGATCTTCGGCACGCGTACGGCGATGCAGCTCACCGACCTTCCGGTCGCGGCGCTGTACATCCTGGCCACCGCCTCGATCGGTGCGTACGGCGTGGTCCTCGCGGGCTGGTCGTCCAACTCGACGTACCCGCTGCTGGGCGCCGTGCGCGCCACGGCCCAGGTCATCAGCTACGAGATCGCGATGGGCCTGAGCTTCGCGGCGGTCTTCCTCTACTCCGGGTCGATGTCGACGTCCGCGATCGTGGACGCCCAGCAGGACACCTGGTTCGTGGGTCTGCTGCCGGTGTCCTTCCTGATCTACATGGTCTCGATGGTCGGGGAGGCGCACCGCGCACCGTTCGACATGCCGGAGTCCGAGGGCGACCTCGTCGCCGGCTACCAGACCGAGTACAGCTCGATCAAGTTCGCGCTGTTCATGCTCGCCGAGTACGTGCACATCGTGACGCTCTCCGCGCTCGCGGCCACCCTGTTCCTGGGCGGCTGGCGGGCGCCGGCGCCGATCTCCACGTACTGGGAGGGGGCCAACCACGGCTGGTGGCCGATGCTCTGGTTCTTCCTCAAGGTGTGCGCCCTGATCTTCTTCTTCGTCTGGATCCGCGGCACGCTCCCGCGTGTGCGCTACGACCAGTTCATGAAGCTGGGCTGGAAGGTCCTCATCCCGGTGTCCCTGGTGTGGCTGATGCTCGTCGCCACCGTGCGGGCCCTGCGGAACGAGGGGTACGACTTCGCGGGCATCGTCTACTGGGTCGCCGGCGCGGCCCTCGCGATCCTGCTGATCTCCTTCGTCGTGGACGTCTTCCGCGGCCGCAAGGAGGAAGCGGAGGAAGAGGCCGCCCAACGCGAGGCCGCCTCCGAGGTCTTCGATCCGATGGCGGGCGGCTTCCCCGTACCGCCGCTGCCGGGGCAGAAGCTGCCGCCGGTGCCGCGCCGCCGCTCGCGCCACGACCGCGAGCTGGTCGGGCCGTCCGGTGCGTCGGAGTCCGCGGGAGAGGCGGGCGAGGCGGGGCGGGGCGGC
>NZ_LJGW01000378.1:17712-25146 GCF_001751255.1 Streptomyces nanshensis
GCTGGTCGGGCCGTCCGGTGCGTCGGAGTACGCGGGAGAGGCGGGAGAGGCGGGCCGCGGCGCCCCCGGTGCCCAGAACACTGACGGAAAGGAGGCCGACGGTGCCTGACAACGACGCAGAGGGGCTGCACCCCAAGACCCCGCGCAGCTCCGTGGCCGGCTTCGGCGTGACCTTCAAGGACATGTTCAAGAAGCGGCTGACCGAGCAGTACCCGGAGTACAAGAAGCCGACGGCACCGCGCTTCCACGGCCGCCACCAGCTCAACCGGCACCCCGACGGACTGGAGAAGTGCGTCGGCTGCGAGCTGTGCGCCTGGGCCTGTCCCGCCGACGCCATCTACGTCGAGGGCGCGGACAACACCGACGAGGAGCGCTACTCGCCGGGCGAGCGCTACGGCCGCGTGTACCAGATCAACTATCTGCGCTGCATCCTGTGCGGTCTGTGCGTCGAGGCGTGCCCGACGCGCGCGCTGACGATGACCAACGAGTACGAACTGGCCGACTCCTCCCGCGAATCGCTCATCTACACCAAGAAGGAGCTGCTCGCGGGCCTGGAGGAGGGCATGGTCGACTCTCCGCACGCCATCTACCCGGGCATGACGGAGAAGGACTACTACCGCGGCCTGGTCACCGAGGCGGCCCCGGACACCACCGTGCAGCGGACCACCGACAGCGGCGATCCGCAGGAGTCGGCACGGGACTTCGGCTCCGCCGAGCCCGCCGCCCAGCCCGTCGTCACCGACGGTCCGGTGGACGCCGCCGGTGAGGCCGGCGGCGTCGACCCCTCCGCGCGCGACGTCTCCGAGGCGGCGACCGCCGCCGCGGGCACGGCAGTTCGCTCCGAGGGCAACCGCTCCGGCAACGACGCCAGGGAGGGACGGTGACCATGCCCGCACTCCCCGCCACGGGGGGCGTGCCGTCCTCCGGCGGCGCCCTCACGCTCGCCGCGACCGCCACCTCCGGGGGCGAGACGGCGGCGTTCTGGGTGCTCGGCACCATCGCGGTGCTCGGCGCGCTCGGCACCGTACTGCTGCGCCGCGCGGTGCACTCGGCGCTGTGCCTGGCGGGCACGATGGTGATCCTGGCGCTGTTCTACCTCGCCAACGGCGCGTACTTCCTGGGCATCGTGCAGATCGTCGTCTACACCGGCGCCGTGATGATGCTCTTCCTCTTCGTGCTGATGCTGGTGGGCGTGAGCGCCGCCGACTCGCTCAAGGAGACGCTCAAGGGCCAGCGTTGGCTGGCCGCCGCCTGCGGTCTCGGGCTCGGCGTCCTGCTGGTCGCCGGGATCGGCCAGGCCGCGGTGCACACCTTCGAGGGAGTGGGCCGCGCCAACGCCGGCGGGAACGTACCGGCGCTGGCGACGCTGCTGTTCACCAAGTACGTCGTCGCCTTCGAGGTGGTGGGCGCCCTGCTCACCGTCGCCGCCGTCGGCGCGACGCTGCTCACGCACCGCGAGCGCATCGAGAAGTCCAAGTCCCAGCGCGAACAGGCCGAGGAGCGCGTCAAGCGGGGCACACAGCTCCCGCCGCTGCCGGCGCCCGGCGTGTACGCGCGGCACAACGCCGTCGACCGTCCGGGCCTGCTGCCCGACGGCACGCCGTCCGAGCTGACGATCAGCGCGACGCTGCGCGACCGCGGCCAGGTGCGCGAGGTCGGCCAGGAGGCGCTGCACCGGGTGGCCGCGCTGGAGCAGCGCACCGCCGACAGCCACGGCCAGACCGAGCACGGGCGCATGTACGGCGAACCGCACGACCCGCAGCGGGACGTGGACGACGCCGACGACGCGGGTCAGGGCGGCCGTGAGGCCCGCAAGGCCCGTGGCGAGGCCCGGGAAGAGGAGGCCGCGAAGTGAGCCCGGTCAACTACGTCTATCTCGCCGCGGTGCTCTTCACCATCGGCGCCGCCGGGGTGCTGATCAGGCGGAACGCGATCGTCGTCTTCATGTGCATCGAACTGATGCTGAACGCGGCGAACTTGACCCTGGTCGCCTTCTCCCGCATCCACGGCAATCTCGACGGCCAGATCATGGCGTTCTTCGTCATGGTCGTCGCCGCCGCCGAGGTCGTGGTCGGGCTGGCGATCATCGTGATGATGTACCGCTCCCGGCACTCGGCCTCGGTCGACGACGCCAGCCTGATGAAGCTGTAAGGGGTACGAACCAGTGGAGTCATTGATCGGACTGCTCGTCGGCTTCCCGCTGCTGGGCGCGGCGGTGCTGCTGTGCGGCGGCAGGAAACTCGACCGGAGCGGGCACTGGCTGGGCGTGCTGCTCTCCGGGGCGTCGTTCGTGACGGGCGTCGTCCTCTTCGCCGGGATGCTCGGCAAGCCCACCGACCAACGCGCCCTGCACCAGCACCTGTTCACCTGGGTGCCGGTGGAGAGCTTCCAGGCGAACGTCGCCTTCCAGCTCGACCAGCTCGCCATGACGTTCGTGCTGCTGATCACCGGTGTGGGCACGCTGATCCACATCTACTCGGTCGGCTACATGGAGCACGACGTCGGGCGGCGCCGCTTCTTCGGGTATCTGAACCTCTTCCTCGCGGCGATGCTGCTGCTCGTCCTCGCGGACAACTACCTGCTGCTGTACGTCGGCTGGGAGGGCGTCGGCCTCGCCTCGTACCTCCTGATCGGCTTCTGGCAGTTCAAGCCGAGCGCGGCGGTGGCGGCGAAGAAGGCGTTCCTGGTCAACCGCGTCGGCGACGCGGGCCTGGCCATCGCTATCTTCCTGATGTTCACCACGTTCGGCAGCTTCACCTTCGCGCCCGTCCTGGACAACGCGACGGACGCCGGCGAGGGCAAGCTGACCGCGATCGGGCTGATGCTGCTGCTCGCCGCGTGCGGCAAGTCGGCGCAGGTGCCGCTCCAGTCCTGGCTCGGCGACGCGATGGAGGGCCCGACTCCGGTCTCGGCCCTCATCCACGCCGCGACGATGGTGACGGCGGGCGTCTACCTCATCACCCGCTCCGGCGCGATCTTCAACGGCGCCCCGGACGCCCAGACCGTGGTGGTCGTCGTCGGCGCGGTCACGCTTCTCTACGGTGCGATCGTCGGGTGCGCCAAGGACGACATCAAGAAGGCGCTGGCCGGTTCGACCATGTCGCAGATCGGCTACATGGTGCTGGCGGCCGGACTCGGCCCGATCGGCTACGCGTTCGCGATCATGCACCTCGTCACGCACGGCTTCTTCAAGGCGGGCCTCTTCCTCGGCGCCGGCTCGGTGATGCACGGCATGAACGACGAGGTGGACATGCGCCGTTACGGCGGTCTGCGCAAGTACATGCCGGTCACCTTCGTGACGTTCGGGCTCGGCTATCTCGCCATCATCGGCTTCCCCGGACTGTCCGGCTTCTTCTCCAAGGACCAGATCATCGAGGCCGCGTTCGCCAAGGGCGGCACGCAGGGCTGGATCCTCGGCGCGGTCACGCTGGTCGGCGCCGCGATCACCGCGTACTACATGACGCGCGTGATGCTGATGACCTTCTTCGGCGAGGAGCGCTGGAAGGGCCAGGAGAACGAGCCGCACCCCCACGAGTCCCCGAAGATCATGACGGTCCCGATGATCGTGCTCGCCTTCGGATCGGTCTTCGCGGGCGGTCTGTTCAAGGCCGGCGAGTCCTTCGTCCACTGGCTGGAGCCGGTCACGCAGTTCGAGCACGGCCACTCGCCGGTCTCGGCCGCCGCGGTGACGGGCGCGACCGTCGTCGCGCTGCTGCTCGGCGTCGGCGGTGCCTGGCTGCAGTACGGACGGCGGCCGGTGCCGTCGGTGGCCCCGCGCGGCAGCCTGCTGACGCGTGCGGCACGGCGCGACCTGCTCCAGGACGACATCAACCACGCCGTCCTGGTCAAGCCCGGCGAGTATCTGACGCGCGGGCTGGTCTACGCCGACAACAAGGTGGTCGACGGCGCGGTCAACGGCACCGCCGCCGCCTTCGGCGGTCTCTCCGGCCGTACGCGCCGGGTCCAGAACGGTTTCGTCCGCTCGTACGCGGTCTCGATGTTCGGCGGCGCGGCGGTCCTGGTCGCCGCGACCCTGCTGATGAGGGCGGTCTGAGTCATGTCTGTAGCAAACGCAGGATTCCCCCTGCTCACGGTCACGGCCGCGCTGCCCGCGGCCGGCGCGGTCGTCACCGCGGCCGTGCCCGCCGCCAGGAGGGGCGCCGCGAAGTGGCTCGCGCTGCTCTTCTCGCTGGCGACGCTCGTCTTCGCGCTGGTCGTGCTGGCGCGCTTCGACCCGGGCGGCAGCCGCTACCAGCTCACCGAATCCCACTCGTGGATCGCGGACTTCGGGGTGCGCTACGAGCTGGGAGTCGACGGCATCGGCGCCGTGCTGATCGCGCTGACCGCGCTGCTGCTGCCGTTCATCGTCGGCGCGGCCTGGCACGACGCGGACGAACTGGAGCCCGCGCGCCCCAACCGGCGCTGGCGTCCCACCCAGGGCTTCTTCGCGCTGATGCTCGCCACCGAGGCGATGGTGATCGTCTCCTTCGCGGCGACCGACGTCTTCCTCTTCTACGTCTTCTTCGAAGCGATGCTCATCCCGATGTACTTCCTCATCGGCGGCTTCGGGGACCGCGCGCACGCCGCCGGCGAGGAGGAGGGCGCGAAGCAACGCTCGTACGCGGCCGTGAAGTTCCTGCTCTACAACCTGGCCGGCGGTCTCATCATGCTGGCCGCGGTGATCGGGCTGTTCGTGGTGACCTCCGACCAGTTGGGCGAGGGCACCTTCTCGCTCCAGCAGATCGCGCAGGCCCGCGCGAACGGCGACCTCACGATGGGCACCGGCATCGAGCGGCTGCTCTTCCTCGGCTTCTTCTTCGCCTTCGCGGTGAAGGCGCCGCTGTGGCCGCTGCACACCTGGCTGCCCAACGCCATGGGCGAGGCCACGGCTCCGGTCGCCGTCCTGATCACCGCCGTCGTCGACAAGGTCGGCACCTTCGCGATGCTCCGCTTCTGCCTCGGGCTGTTCCCGGAGGCCAGCAAGTGGGCCACGCCGGTGGTGCTCGTCCTGGCGCTGGTGAGCATCCTGTACGGCGCGCTGCTGGCGGTGGGCCAGCGGGACATCAAGCGGCTCATCGCCTACGCCTCGATCTCCCACTTCGGCTTCATCATCCTCGGCGTCTTCGCGATGACCAGCCAGGGCCAGAGCGGCGCGACGCTCTACATGGTCTTCCACGGCGTCTCGACCGCCGCGCTGATGCTGGTGGCCGGGTTCCTCATCAGCCGCCGCGGCTCGCGGCTCATCGCGGACTACGGCGGTGTGCAGAAGGTCGCGCCGGTGCTCGCCGGCACGTTCCTGGTGGGCGGTCTCGCGACGCTGTCGCTTCCGGGTCTGGCCCCGTTCGTCAGCGAATTCCTGGTGCTGGTGGGCACGTTCAGCCGCTATCCGGTCGCCGGCATCGTCGCGACGGCGGGCATCGTCCTCGGGGCGCTGTACATCCTGCTGATGTACCAGCGCACCATGACCGGGCCCGTCGAGAAGCCGGAGGTGCGGGCCATGCCCGACCTGCGCGTACGGGAAGTGGCCGTGGCGGCGCCGCTGGTGGCGCTGCTGCTCTTCCTCGGGATCTTCCCGAAGCCCGTGGCCGACATCGTCAACCCGTCCGTCGAGCACACGATGTCGGACGTGCACAAGAAGGACCCGAAGCCGGACCACCAGGTCGCGGAGACGGGCTGGTTCGACTACAAGCCGGCCGAGCACGCCGGAGGTGACCACAAGTGAGCGCGGTGGCAACGGTTTCGGGGGCTGCGGGCGCCGTCCCCAGCCTGTGGACACTGGGGGCGGAGCAACTGGAGCCCCCGAAGATCGAGTACGGCGAGCTGTCGCCGACGCTGATCGTGCTGGGGGCCGCCGTCATCGGCATCCTCCTGGAGGCCTTCCTCCCCCGGAAGCTGCGCTACGGCGCCCAGTTGATCCTCGCGGCGCTCGGTCTGGCCGGCGGTTTCGCGGCCGTCCTCGGCCTCGCGATCTCGGGGCACGCCACGACCAAGGCGGCGATCGCCGGCATGGGCGCCATCGCCGTCGACGGTCCGACGCTCTTCCTCCAGGGCACGATCCTGCTGGTCGGTCTGGTGTCGGTGTTCGTCTTCGCGGAGCGCCGCCTGGAGCCCCGCTCGCAGACGGCGACCGTCGACTCGTGGGCCGCGCAGCCCGCGTCCGTACCGGGCGGTGAGGGCGAGCGCGAGGCGACGAAGGCGGGCTGGACGACCACCGAGGTCTATCCGCTGCTGCTCTTCGCGGTCGGCGGCATGCTCATCTTCCCCGCGGCGAACGACCTGTTGACGCTCTTCATCGCGCTGGAGGTCTTCTCGCTGCCGCTGTATCTGCTGTGCGCGCTGGCCCGCCGCAGGCGGCTGCTCTCGCAGGAGGCGGCGGTCAAGTACTTCCTGCTGGGCGCCTTCTCGTCGGCGTTCCTGCTCTTCGGTGCGGCGCTGCTGTATGGCTACTCGGGCAGCGTCAACTACTCGGGCATCGCCCGGGTCGTGGGCAACGCCGACCGCTCCACCAGCGCCGTCCTCGCCGAGACCACGTCCAACGACGCGCTGCTGCTGATCGGCGGTGCGCTCGTCGTGATGGGTCTGCTCTTCAAGGTCGGCGCCGTCCCGTTCCACATGTGGACCCCGGACGTCTACCAGGGCGCGCCCACACCCGTCACCGGCTTCATGGCGGCGGCGACGAAGGTGGCCGCGTTCGGCGCGCTGCTGCGGCTGCTGTACGTGGTGCTGCCGGGGCTGCGCTGGGACTGGCGTCCGGTCATGTGGGGCGTGGCGATCCTGACGATGCTGGCGGGCGCGGTCGTGGCCATCACGCAGACCGACGTCAAGCGGCTGCTGGCCTACTCGTCGATCGCGCACGCGGGCTTCCTGCTGGCCGGCGTCATCGCCACCTCGCGGGACGGCGTCGCCTCCGTGCTCTTCTATCTGGGCGCCTACTCGTTCGTGACGCTCGGCGCCTTCGCGGTGGTCACCCTCGTACGGGACGCGGGCGGTGAGGCGACGCATCTGTCCAAGTGGGCGGGCCTGGGCCGCCGTTCACCGCTGCTGGCGGGGGTCTTCGCGCTCTTCCTGCTGGCCTTCGCGGGGATTCCGCTGACGTCCGGCTTCGCCGGCAAGTTCGCGGTCTTCAAGGCGGCGGCCGAGGGCGGCGCCGGTGCGCTCGTCGTGGTCGGTGTGATCGCCTCGGCGATCGCGGCGTTCTTCTACATCCGCGTCATCGTGCTGATGTTCCTGAGCGAGCCGAAGGCGGACGGCCCCACGGTCGCCGTCCCCAGTGTGTGGACGACGTCCGCGATCGCGGTCGGTGTCCTGGTCACGGTCGTCCTGGGTGTCGCACCCCAGTACTTCCTGGATCTGGCGAACCAGGCGGGCGTCTTCGTCCGCTAGCGCCCGGGGCGTTTCTCTGTACCGCCGCTGCCCGGCACCCCGCGAAGGGGC
>NZ_LJGW01000367.1 GCF_001751255.1 Streptomyces nanshensis
AAGTCCTCCACCGCGCGGCGGTGGCCGTTGCGCGCGCCGATCGGGCAGTCGCCGCAGGTGCAGGAGGTGGAGTGGCGCCCGGAGGCGGACCTGCCGAAGAGGCGGCCGCGCGAGGCGCCGCGCGAGAGGTCTCCCGTACCGCTGCCGCCGGCACCGCCCGAGGGTCCGTCGCCGCCGTCGCCTGCGGCGCGGGCCGTGCCCGAAGTGCTGCCCGTCGAGGCGGACTTCTGGAGCGGGACGGCCTGTTCGTGCTCGCCGCCGTCGCCCGCTCCGTCCCGTGCCGTGTCCACGGCCACTGCGCAACCCCGCCTCTCGAACTCCGTGGCTGAAAGGCGCATTGTGCCCTACGGGCAGACGGGCGGCGAACGGCAGGGCGGCCTTCGTCACCCGGGTGTGTGAGGGGTCTGTGCAGGGGTGGACACGGGGTCCTCGCGGTGGCTCACGAACGAGGGACGAGGTGGGGACAAACGTCTGAAATTGCTGTTCATGCACGGTCGTCGGGCCGGTTAGCGTGCCCAGGACGCACCGACAGGGGGAAGACATGACGGCCGACGGCATCGTCGAACTGACCGCGCTCAGCCCGGACTTCGTACGCGATCCCTACCCCGCCTACGCGGCGCTGCGCGCCGAGGCGCCCGTGCACCACGTCCGTACGCCGGACGGCAAGGACCTGTGGCTCGTGGTCGGATACGAGGCGTCCCGCAAGGCGTTCACCGACCCCCGGCTCAGCCGGGACTGGCACAGCCACGGCCGTGTCGAGACGATCCTCAACACCGAGAGCAGCCAACCCGCCCTGGCCCACATGCTGATGAAGGATCCGCCGGACCACACGCGGCTGCGGCGCCTGGTGGCGGGCTCGTTCACGCCGCGCCGGATCGCCGCGCTGGCGCCGCGCGTCGAGCAGATCGCCGACGAACTGCTCGACGCGATGCTGGAGAAGAGCGGCCGACGGGCGGACCTGATCGCCTCGTTCGCCTTTCCGCTGCCGATGACGGTCATCTGCGAACTGCTCGGCGTGCCCGAACTGGACCGTGACGCCTTCCGCGGCTGGTCCAACGCGGTCGTCTCACCCGACGACGCCGAGGCGGAGCGGGACGCCTACGAGCAGATGCCCCGCTATCTGACCGGACTGATCGAGGCCAAGCGCAAGTCCCCGGGTGAGGATCTGCTCAGCGAGATGATCCACGAGGTCGACGAGGGCGGCGACCGGCTCACCGGCGACGAACTGGTGGGCATGTGCGTGCTGTTGCTCATCGCGGGCCACGAGACCACGGTCAACCTCATCGGCAACGGCGTCCGCGCCCTCTTCGCCCACCCGGACCAACTGGCCCGGCTGCGCGCCGACTTCGGGCTGCTGGAGGGCGCGGTGGAGGAGATGCTGCGCTACGACGGTCCCGTCGAGACGTGCACGCACCGGCTCGCCCTGGAGGACGTGGAGCTGGACGGCGTGACCGTGCCGGCCGGGTCGACCGTCCTGATCGCCATGGCCGACGCCGACCGCGACCCGCAGCGCTTCGCGCAGCCCGGCAGCTTCGACGTCGGCCGCGACGCCCGCGGCCACATCGCCTTCGGCCACGGCCTGCACTACTGCCTGGGGGCGCCGCTGGCCCGCCTGGAGGGCCGCATCGCGATCCGCAGACTGCTGGAGCGCTGCCCGCAACTCGCCCCGGACGCGGACGAGTCCGCGCTCAACTGGGTGCCGGGGATGCTGATGAGGGGCGTGCGGGAGCTGCCGGTCCGCTGGTGAGGCGCGTACGCCGGGACCCGTCCGCGCCCCGCGCCGCGGACGGGGCGGGGCCACGTCCTAAGCTCCGTGGCCATGGACGTACTCATACATGCCGTCGTCGGCCTGCACATCATCGGCATCGCGGCCCTGCTGGGCGGCTTCTTCTTCCAGATGAAGGCGATGCGCGGCGGCGAGGCGCGCTTCGTGCCCGGCATGCTGCACGGCGCGCTGACGATGCTGCTGACGGGCATGATCCTCGTCGGCCTCGACCGGGCCGCCGGCGACCCGGTGAACAACGTCAAGATCGGCCTCAAGCTGGCACTGCTTCTGGTGATCCTGGTGCTGGTGTATGTGAAGAGGGACGAGGAGAAGGTTCCCTCGTCCCTCTTCGGTACGGTCGGCGCGCTGGCGACGGCGAACATCTTCATCGCCGTCCTGTGGGCGTGACGGACGCTGTGCGCACCCCGGCAGCCCGGGGCGTGAAGTCACCGCCGCCGGCGGAGGGTTGAGCCGCCGTACCCGCTCTGCCGCGCCGGTACGGGACGACCGGCGCGGGTGCCTCGCGGGTCCGCGGCGTCAGCCGGGGCGCACCGCCGAGTGGAACGGCATGTAGCTGACGTTCTCGTACGTCACGTCCGCGCCCGGCTTCGGCGCGTGGATCATCTGCCCGCCGCCGACGTAGATCCCGACGTGGCTGATGTCGTCGTAGAAGAAGACCAGGTCGCCCGCCTTCATGTCGGACTTGGCGACCTTCGTGCCGACCTTCACCTGGTCCCACGTCGTACGGGGCAGGGAGATGCCGGCGGCCTTCCAGGCGCCCTGGGTGAGTCCGGAGCAGTCGAAGGAGCTGGGGCCCGTCGCGCCCCACACATACGGCTTGCCCAACTGCTGCTTGGCGTAGGCGAGGACCTTCTCCGCCTGCGCCGAGTGCGAGCCGCCCTGGGAGCCGCCGCCCTTCTCGGCGTCGCGGCGGGCCTGTTCGGCGCGCTCGGCGGCCTTGCGGGCCGCCTCCTGCTTCTTCTTCTCGATCTTCGCCAGGCGGGCCTTCTCCTCCGCCGTCAGCTTCGAGAGCAGCTTGCGCGCCTCGGCCAGCTTGTCCTGGACCTCCTGCTTGTTCTTCTTCAGCGCCTTCTGGGAGGCCGTGAGCGACGCCAACTCCTCGGTGGCCGCCTCGCGCTTGTCCTTGGCCGCCTTCTGCTGCTTCTCGAAGTCGGTGACGGCCTCCTTCTGACGGCCGGTCATGCGGTCCAGGACGTGCGTCTGCTGGAAGAACTGCTGCGGGTCCTCCGTCAGCAGCAGGGTCGCGGTCTGCGACATGGTGCCGGAACGGTACTGCGCCGTCGCGTAGTTGCCGAGCGTGCGGCGCGCGTCGTTGAGCTTCGCGGTGCGCTCGGCGGCCTCGTCCAGGGAGCGGTCCGCCTTCTTGCGCTGGGCGTCCGTCTTCTCCTTGGCCTGGTTGTACTTCTGCGTGGAGGTCTCGGCCTGCTGATACAGCTTGTCGACCTTCTTCTTGACCTCCGAGATCGACGGCTTGTCGTCGTTCGGCGCGGCCTGGGCGCTCTGGGAGAGCAGCGAGACGGAGGCGAGTGCGGCGGTGGTGACGCCGAGGACGCCGCGCTTCGTCGAGGCGGACTTCAGTATCCGGGTGCGCGGCTTGCGGTGGGACGCCAAGACCGGCAACTCCTTCCGTGAACCGCCTACCGGGTTAGCTGACGGGTTCGGGCTCTCGGAAGGCGGCCCTACGGGTCGATGCGCGGCGCGTGCGGCCCTCCGCGGTACGACTCCCGATTCACCCCGGGTGCGTACGCTGCGTTCCGCGTACGCGGTGGGTCCCCGGTTCCGGTGCGACCGTGGGGGGACGCGCCGGATTCGGCGGAGGCGGCCCGTGCCGACGCTTTCGCCGACGATTGGTGCGGACCGCCTGGCGCAGCACGGTAGCGAGATGTGGGGCGTCTGTGAAGGCCGTTGAGTGATACGTCCGATATCTGTTCGTTATCCCGAGAGGGCGGTGGCGGCGCGGTGTCGGCGCGGCAATCTAGACTCTTCCGACGATGAGCAGCCTCTTCGACGACAGCTTTCTGGCGGGCCTGGCGCCCGTGCGCGCGCAGGACGGCGCCTCCGGCGGCGCGGCGGACCCGGAGGGCCCAAGTGGCCCCGCGGAGCCCGCAGATGGGCCCGCGGCGGTGCCACGGGGGGACGGCGCGGGCGGCCCCGGCTCGTACCACGGGGGAGGCTCGCGGCGTACGGTCGTCGACCCCGAGGCGCTGCTGCGGGAGATGAACGCATCGCAGCGCGAGGCCGTGGTGCACACCGGCTCCCCGCTGCTGATCGTCGCGGGCGCCGGCTCCGGCAAGACCCGGGTCCTCACGCACCGCATCGCCTATCTCCTCACGGCACGCCATGTGCACCCCGGGCAGATCCTCGCCATCACCTTCACCAACAAGGCCGCGGGCGAGATGAAGGAGCGCGTCGAGGAGTTGATCGGTCCGCGCGCGCAGTCGATGTGGGTCTCCACCTTCCACAGCGCGTGCGTGCGCATCCTGCGCCGCGAGAGCAAGAGGCTCGGCTTCACCTCGTCCTTCTCGATCTACGACGCCGCCGACTCGAAGCGGCTGATGGCGCTGGTCTGCCGGGACCTCGACCTCGATCCGAAGCGGTATCCGCCCAAGGCGTTCAGCGCGAAGATCTCCAACCTGAAGAACGAGCTGATCGACGACGAGGACTTCGCGGGCGCCGCCGCCGACTCCTATGAGAAAACTCTCGCCGAGGCGTACACGATGTATCAGGCGCGGCTGCGCGAGGCCAACGCCCTGGACTTCGACGACATCATCATGACGACCGTCCATCTGCTCCAGGCCTTCCCGGACGTCGCCGACCACTACCGGCGCCGCTTCCGGCACGTACTCGTCGACGAGTACCAGGACACCAACCACGCCCAGTACACGCTGGTGCGCGAGCTGGTCGGCACGGACGGGAGCGGCGAGCACGGCGAGGGCGCTCGGCGCGAAGACGAGGAGTCCGGCGGCGAGGAGGGCCCCGGCGAGAAAGGCCCCGGCGAGGAGGGCGAGGCCCGTCCCGCGCCCGCGCTCGCGGAGCTGTGCGTCGTCGGCGACGCCGACCAGTCGATCTACGCCTTCCGCGGCGCGACCATCCGCAACATCCTCCAGTTCGAGGAGGACTATCCGGACGCCACGACGATCCTGCTCGAACAGAACTACCGCTCCACGCAGACGATCCTCAGCGCCGCCAACGCCGTCATCGAACGCAACGAGAACCGCCGCCCGAAGAACCTGTGGACGGAGTCCGGCGCCGGCGCCCGCATCACCGGCTATGTCGCGGACACCGAGCACGACGAGGCGCAGTTCGTCGCCGACGAGATCGACCGGCTCACCGACGCCGGCGAGGCACGGCCCGGCGACGTCGCCGTCTTCTACCGCACCAACGCCCAGTCCCGTGTCTTCGAAGAGGTCTTCATCCGCGTGGGACTGCCGTACAAGGTGGTCGGCGGCGTCCGCTTCTACGAACGCCGCGAGGTGCGCGACGTCCTGGCGTATCTGCGGGTGCTGGCCAACCCGGAGGACGCGGTGCCGCTGCGCCGCATCCTCAACGTGCCCAAGCGCGGCATCGGCGACCGCGCCGAGGCCATGATCGAGGCCCTCGCCCTCCGCGAGAAGATCACCTTCCCGCAGGCGCTCGCGCGCGTGGACGAGGCGTACGGGATGGCCGCCCGCTCCGCCAACGCCGTACGGCGCTTCAACGTGCTGATGGAGGAGCTGCGTACGGTCGTCGAGTCCGGCGCTGGTCCCGCGACGGTCCTGGAAGCCGTGCTGGAACAGACGGGCTATCTCGCCGAGCTCCAGTCCTCCACCGACCCGCAGGACGAGACCCGCATCGAGAACTTGCAAGAACTGGCCGCCGTGGCCCTGGAGTTCGAGCAGGAGCGCGGCGAGGACGAGCCCGGCACGCTCGCCGACTTCCTGGAGCAGGTCGCCCTCGTCGCCGACTCCGACCAGATCCCGGACGAGGAGGCGGAGGAGGAGAGCGGCGTCATCACGCTCATGACGCTGCACACGGCCAAGGGCCTGGAGTTCCCCGCGGTCTTCCTCACGGGCATGGAGGACGGCGTCTTCCCGCACATGCGCGCCCTGGGCCAGACGAAGGAGCTGGAGGAGGAACGGCGGCTGGCGTACGTGGGCATCACGCGCGCCCGCGAACGGCTCTATCTGACGCGGTCGGTGCTGCGCAGCGTCTGGGGACAGCCGTCGTACAACCCGCCGTCGCGCTTCCTGGAGGAGATCCCCGACCAGTACGTGGACTGGCGGCGCACGGGGGCCGCGGCGGGCGGCGGCGCGAGCGGCCGCGGCGGGATCGGTTCCGGCATCGGCTCGGGGCTCGGGGCGGCG
>NZ_LJGW01000376.1 GCF_001751255.1 Streptomyces nanshensis
CCCGCGCCGGCCGCTGCCGCCGCGGGGCCGCCGGGTGCCGGGCGTACGAGCGTGACCGTACGGCCCTCCAGCAGAAAGCCCCGCGGCTCCATCGGGAAGACGCGGTGCTTGCCGAAGCGGTCCTCCAGGGTGACCGTCGGGCCGCCGGCGGTCTTCTCCGTACGGATCACGGCGCCGCAGAAGCCGGTGGTGATCTCCTCCACCACCAGGCCGGGGTCGGCGGGCACGTCGGGCGCCGGCTGCTGCTTCTTCCAGGGCGGCGTCAGATCGGAGTCGTAAGAGCGGCTGCGCATGGCGGCATTCTTCACGACCGGGCGAAACGGCGTGCCAGGACGTCCCGTTGGGCGCGCAGGAAATCCGCGCCGACGACCGCGCCGTGGCCCGGTACGTAGCGGGCGTCCTCGCCGCCGAGGGCCAGCAGCCGGTCCAGGGCGGCGGGCCAGCGGGACGGTTCCGCGTCCGGTCCGGCCTGCGGTTCGCCGGACTCCTCCACGAGGTCGCCGCAGAAGACGACGCGGCGGGCGGTACCGGTACCGCCCTCGGCGCCGCCGGACCCCGCCGGGGCCGTCACCACGACCGCCAGGTCGAACCCGCTGTGCGCCGGTCCCATGGCCGCCAGCCGCACGTCCGC
Source organism: Streptomyces nanshensis (assembly GCF_001751255.1). Classification (GTDB taxonomy): domain Bacteria; phylum Actinomycetota; class Actinomycetes; order Streptomycetales; family Streptomycetaceae; genus Streptomyces; species Streptomyces nanshensis_A. Next base: position 632 of record NZ_LJGW01000376.1, read on the forward strand.
GCCCGCGTCCGCCCTCGTACCGCTTCCCGTGCCCGCCCCGAGTGTCAGCGCGCACCGCCCCCGTACGCCGTGCCGCGGCGGCACCAGCAGCGCCGCCGACTCAGAGGCCGTCGCCGCGTCCATGCCGTGGCGCACCGCGTCCCGCCGCAACTCCCCGCGCGCGCCCGCGAGATGGGCGCCGAGCCCCTCCGCCCCGTACATCTCGGCCCCGTCGAAGGCCGCCGTACCGAAGACGTGGTCGAAGTGGTCGTGGGTGAGTGCGACGTGCGTCACGGGCAGTCCGAAGTGGCCGCGCAGCTCCTCGCGGATGCGGGCGCCCTCCCCGGCGCTCGACCCGGTGTCGACGACCAGCACCCCCGAGGCACCGCGGACGGCGCCGACCGTCGCGTCCCAGCCGGGCAGCCGGCACCGCAGGACGCCGGGCGCCAACTCCTCCCAGGCAAGGGCTCCGGCGGCATCTCCGGCATCCAACTCGGCGCCGCCCCCGGCACCGCCCTCGGCACTGTCTCCGGCGCCGTCATCCCGTGCCGTTCCGCGGTGTTCGTCCCTGTTCCCGGCCATGTGACGACGCTACTGGGCCGTATCCCGCGGAGCGGCACCGAGATACGGTCGGTACCGGCAGCTCTTGCCCGCGCCGTGGTCAGCCGCCGTACACTTGCCCGGGGGTCTGGCACTCCGTCGGCGAGAGTGCCAGGGGCGCCCCGGGCACCGGACCGGCCGGGGACGCGGCGGGCGGGGGCGGGACCACGGAGACCACGGAGGCAAGGCCCGAGAGGGCTCGACGGGAGGTGCGCGATGCTGAGTGAACGACGGCTCGAAGTGCTGCGCGCCATCGTCCAGGACTACGTCGGCACGGAGGAGCCCGTGGGCTCCAAGGCGCTCACCGAGCGGCACAACCTCCAGGTCTCGCCGGCGACCGTCCGCAACGACATGGCCGTGCTGGAGGACGAGGGCTACATCGCCCAGCCGCACACCAGCGCCGGACGCATCCCGACCGACAAGGGCTACCGCCTCTTCGTCGACAAGCTGGCGGGCGTCAAGCCGCTCTCCTCTCCCGAACGCCGGGCGATTCAGAACTTCCTGGAGGGCGCCGTCGACCTCGACGACGTCGTGGGCCGTACGGTCCGGCTGCTGGCGCAGCTCACCCGTCAGGTCGCCGTCGTCCAGTACCCGTCGCTGACGCGCTCGACGGTGCGGCACGTGGAGCTGCTCTCGCTCGCGCCCGCGCGGCTGATGCTGGTGCTGATCACCGACACCGGACGGGTCGAGCAGCGCCTGATCGACTGCCAGGAGCCCATCGGCGACGCCGCGCTCGCGGATCTGCGGGCCCGGCTCAACAGCCGGGTGGTCGGCGAGCGTTTCACCGAGGTCCCCTCCCTCGTCCAGGATCTGCCGGACGCCTTCGAGGCCGAGGACCGCGGCACGGTCTCCACGGTCCTGGCGACCCTGCTGGAGACCCTCGTCGAGGAGACCGAGGAGCGGCTGATCATCGGCGGCACCTCCAACCTCACCCGCTTCGGGCACGACTTCCCGCTGACCATCCGGCCCGTGCTGGAGGCCCTGGAGGAACAGGTCGTGCTGCTGAAGCTGCTCGGGGAGGCGAAGGACCCGGGCATGACCGTACGAATCGGGCACGAGAACGTCCACGAAGGCCTGAGTTCCACATCGGTCGTATCGGTCGGCTACGGTTCGGGCGACGAGGCAGTCGCCAAACTCGGCGTGGTCGGACCGACCCGCATGGATTACCCCGGAACGATGGGAGCTGTACGCGCAGTGGCACGGTACGTCGGACAGATCCTCGCGGAGTCGTAAGTGGCGACGGACTACTACGCGGTCCTCGGCGTGCAGCGCGACGCCTCGCAGGACGACATCAAGAAGGCCTTCCGCAGGCTCGCGCGCGAACTGCATCCTGACGTCAACCCGGATCCGAAGACGCAGGAGCGGTTCAAGGAGATCAACACCGCCTACGAGATCCTCTCCGACCCGCAGAAGAAGCAGGTCTACGACCTCGGCGGCGACCCGGCGGCGGGAGCCGCGGGCGGAGCGGGCGGTTTCGGCGGCGCCGGCGGCTTCGGGAACTTCTCCGACATCATGGACGCCTTCTTCGGCACCGCCTCGCAGCGGGGCCCCAGGTCCCGTACGCGGCGCGGCCAGGACGCCATGATCCGGCTGGACATCGAGCTGGACGAGTCGGCGTTCGGCACGACCAAGGAAATCCAGGTCGACACGGCCATCGTCTGCAACACCTGCAACGGCGAGGGTGCCGCGCCCGGCACCTCCGCGCAGACCTGCGACATGTGCCGCGGACGCGGCGAGGTCTCCCAGGTCACCCGCTCCTTCCTCGGCCAGGTCATGACCTCGCGGCCCTGCCCGCAGTGCCAGGGCTTCGGCACGGTCGTGCCCACGCCCTGCCCGGAGTGCGCCGGCGACGGACGCATCCGCTCCCGGCGCAGCCTGACGGTGAAGATCCCCGCGGGCGTCGACAACGGCACCCGCATCCAGCTCGCGGGCGAGGGCGAGGTCGGCCCGGGCGGCGGCCCCGCCGGCGATCTGTACGTCGAGATCCACGAGAACGCGCACCCGACCTTCCAGCGCCGCGGCGACGACCTGCACTGCACCGTCACCATCCCCATGACGGCTGCGGCCCTCGGCACGAAGGTGCCGCTGGAGACGCTGGACGGCATGGAGGAGGTCGACATCCGGCCGGGCACGCAGTCCGGGCAGTCGATCCCGCTGCACGATCGCGGCGTGACGCATCTGCGGGGAGGCGGACGCGGCCAGCTCATCGTCCACGTCGAGGTGACGACGCCGGCCAATCTGGAGCCGGAGCAGGAGGAGCTGCTGCGGCGGCTGGCGGAGATGCGCGGCGAGGAGCGCCCGACGGGCCAGTTCCAGCCCGGTCAGCAGGGGCTGTTCTCCCGGCTGAAGGACGCGTTCAACGGCCGCTGAGCATACGGCTGTTCGCGCCGTAAGGCGTCGCGCTGCCGTCCCCGTGACGTGCGCCGTCTCTCCGCGCCCGCGCCGCCGTCGGCTTCCGTTTCCTTCCCGTACGGCGACGGGCAGGTCCGGCCCCGGGCGGCCGCACGCCGCGTGACAGGATGTGCCCCATGCCCTCCGTATCGCCGCTCTCGCTCTCCGAGCTCACGGAGCACCCGATCGTGCAGGCCCCCATGGCGGGCGGGCCGTCGTGCCCCGAACTGGCCGGGAGCGTCAGCGAGTCGGGCGGGCTGGGCTTCCTCGCGGCCGGCTACAAGACGCCGGAGGCGATGTACGAGGAGATCAAGCAGCTCCGCGGGCAGACCCAACGCCCCTTCGGCGTCAATCTGTTCATGCCGCAGCCCGACCTCGCCGACCGCGGCGCCCTGGAGCGCTACCGGGCCCAACTCGCGGGCGAGGCCACGTGGTTCGAGACGGAGCTGGGCGAGACCGACCACGCCGCCGACGACGCCTACGACGCCAAGCTGGCCATCCTCTTCGACGACCCCGTGCCCGTCGTCTCCTTCACCTTCGGCTGCCCGACCCGGCAGGTGCTGGAGCGCTTCGCCCGCCGCGGCACGTACACCATCGTCACCGTCACCTCGCCCGGCGAGGCGCAGACCGCCGAGTTCAACGGTGCGCACGCCGTGTGCGTGCAGGGCGTCGAGGCGGGCGGCCACCAGGGCACGCACCGCGACGACCCGCAGGCGGACGGCACCGGCAGCGGCCTCGGGCTGCTCTGTCTGGTGACACAGGTCAAGGAGGCCGTACGGATTCCGCTCGTCGCGACGGGCGGGCTGATGCGCGGCCGGCAGATCGCGGCGGTCCTCGCGGCGGGCGCCAGCGCGGCGCAGCTCGGCACGGCGTTCCTCGTGTGCCCCGAGTCGGGCGCGGACCTCGCGCACAAGCAGGCGATGACCAACTCCGTCTTCGCGCGTACCGAGTTCACGCGTGCCTTCAGCGGGCGGCCCGGCCGTGCGCTGGTCAACCGCTTCCTGCGCGAGCACGGCCCGTACGCCCCGGCCGCCTACCCCCAGGTGCACCATCTGACGGCTCCGGTGCGGAAGGCGGCGGCCAAGGCCAAGGACCCGCAGGGCATGGCGCTGTGGGCTGGGCAGGGGCACCGGCTCGCCCGCGATCTGCCCGCCGCGCAGCTCATGGACGTCCTCGTCACGGAGCTGGCGGTGGCCCGCGAACGGCTGCTGAAGCCGGACGGCACACAGAGCGCGGCGGTGGGCGGCGGCGTTCCGGCGGGCGGTGCGGCAGCGGACCGTACGGGCGGCCCCGGCGGTACGGGCGCCGCGGGCAGCCCCGCATGACCGCTCCCGTCTTCCTGGCCGACCCCGCGCTGCTCGCGGAGGCCGCGGACGCCGTAGACGCCACCGCGCGCGGCGACGGTGCCACGGTTCTGCTGGAGGGCCCCGAGGGACGGCACGCGGTCTCCGTACGGCGGCTGCGCACCGGCGAGGAGGTCGTGCTCACGGACGGCGCGGGCACCGGCGCGTACGGCACGGTCTCCGCCGTCTCCGGCAAGGACCGCCTGGAGGTCGCCGTGACGTCCGTGAGCAGGGAGCCCGAGCCCCGTCCGCGTATCACCGTCGTCCAGGCCCTGCCGAAGGGCGACCGCGGCGAACTCGCCGTGGAGACCGTGACGGAGACGGGCGCGGACGCGATCGTGCCCTGGGCGGCGTCCCGTTGTGTGACGCAGTGGCGCGGCGAGCGCGGCGCCAAGTCGCTGGCCAAGTGGCGCTCGACGGCACGCGAGGCGGGCAAGCAGTCGCGTCGGCTGCGCTTCCCGGACGTCGCGGAACTCGCGGGGACGGCGGAGGTGGCCCGGCTGCTGGCGGACGCGGAGCTGGGCGTCGTCCTGCACGAGGAGGCGAGCCTCGCGCTGGCCACCGCCGAACTGCCGCGCGAGGGCGGCATCGTGGTGGTCGTGGGTCCCGAAGGGGGCGTGTCCCCCGAGGAGTTGACGGCGTTCACCCGGGCCGGGGCGCGGACCTGCCGGCTCGGCCCGAGCGTGCTGCGCACCTCCACGGCCGGTACGGCGGCGACGGCGCTGCTGCTGGGCCGTACGGGACGCTGGAACTGAGACGCACCGGAGCGGCGGGCGGTTGACCGTGCGGCGCCCGCGGACGGCACCGGCCCTGCCCGGCACCGGCCGCGGTGGTTCGGGCGGGTCCCGGAACCACGGGCACAGGTAGCATCCCCCGCATGGCTGGAGAACCGCAGGCCGACTGCCTGTTCTGCAAGATCGTCGCCGGTGAGGTGCCGGCGACGGTGGTACGGGAGACCGAGACGACCGTCGCGTTCCGGGACATCAACCCGCAGGCGCCCACGCACGTTCTGGTGATTCCCAAGGCGCACTACCCGGACGCCGTGACCCTCGCCGAGGAGGCGCCGCAGCTCGCCGCCCAGGTGCTGACCGCGGCGGGCGAGGTGGCCGAAGCGGAGAACATCGTCGCCTCCGAGACCGGACCCGGCACGGGCTACCGCGTCGTCTTCAACACCGGCCCCGGCGCGGGCCAGACGGTCTTCCACGTGCACGCGCACGTCCTGGGCGGCCGCGGCTTCAACTGGCCGCCCGGCTGAGCCGGCCGCCGCGTACCCGATGTCCTCACGCGAACTGGTCGTGCTGGGCACCGCCAGCCAGGTGCCGACGCGGCACCGCAACCACAACGGCCATGTGCTGCTCTGGGACGGCCAGGGCATCCTCTTCGACCCCGGCGAGGGCACGCAGCGGCAGATGCTGCGCGCCGGCGTCTCGGCGCACGACCTGCACCGCATCTGCGTCACGCACTTCCACGGCGACCACTCGCTGGGGCTCGCGGGCGTGATCCAGCGGATCAACCTCGACCGGGTGCCGCACACCGTCACCGCGCACTATCCGGCGAGCGGCAGGCACTACTTCGAGCGGCTGCGCTATGCGACGGCGTACCGGGAGACGGTGCGGCTGCGGGAGGAACCGGTCGCGGAGACGGGCGAGTTGACGGGTCCGGGGCACGGGCACGCCGACGGCGCGGACCCCGGGCCCGCGTCCACGGACCCCTCCGCGCAGACGTCCCCTGCGCCGTCCCCGCCGCCGTTCACCCTCAGCGCGCACCGGCTCTCCCACCCCGTCGAGGCGTTCGGCTACCGGCTCGACGAGCCGGACTCGCGCCGCATGCTGCCGGACCGCCTGGCGGCCCGTGGCGTCCGCGGCCCGGACATCGCCCGGCTGAAGCGCACCGGCGAACTGCGCGGCGTACGGCTCGAGGAGGTCAGCGAGCCCCGGCCGGGACAGAGCTTCGCGTTCGTCATGGACACCCGCATGTGCGACGGCGTCCACGCCCTCGCGCGCGGCTGCGATCTGCTCGTCATCGAGTCCACGTTCCTGGACGAGGACGTGGCGCTCGCCGAGGAGTACGGCCATCTCACGGCCGGTCAGGCCGGCGGCGTCGCGGCGCGGGCCGGGGTGCGCAGCCTCGTCCTCACCCACTTCTCGCAGCGCTACACCGATCCCTCGAGCTTCGCCCGGCAGGCCCGACGGGCGGGATTCGAGGGCGAGTTGACGGTGGCGGAGGACCTGATGCGCGTGCCCGTGCCGAAGCGCCGCACCTGAGCGCGGGGCCTGTACGGCCTCGGCTGAAGGCGGGGCTCCGTTTCGCGTATGTCCCGGGGGCGCGTCAAGTTCCTTGCTGATCCCTGATAACAACTCCGCAACGCCCGGGATTTGTACGTACCTTCGGAGGCCGTGTGGGGGAGTTCCTCTCAGAACTGGAGCAGTCCATGTCCCGGAAGCGGAAACGCAGTCTGAAGGTCAAGGCCGTCGCCGGTGTCGGAGCAGCCGTGCTCGCGGCCGGGATCGCGGCGGTGTCCGTCGGTACGAGCCAGGCGGCGACGGAGAACTGTGCGGGGCTCGAACAGGCCCTGAAGAACAACCAGAACTTCATCGCCGGGCAACAGGCCAACCCCGACGCCCAGTCGGAGGCCAGGATCGCCAACCGGCAGGCCGTCATCGACAACATCCAGCAGCGTCTGCAGGCGGCCGGCTGCCAGTGAGCGGCCAGGACGCCGTGCGTACGGCCGCGGTGCACGCGACCCCCGTACGCGCCTGAACGGTCCCGCGACGCCGCCCTCCACCTCCTTCCCCTCCCCCCCCGATGACCAGAGTGGAGCGCCTCCGGGCGCGTCGATGAGCCTCGGCGGCATAGGGCGGCTCGCCGGGAAGGAACGGCCGGCACCTCCTGCCCAGGTGCCGGCCGTTCGTATGTGTACGGAGGCCGTGCGTGCGGGGACGTGTCACCGCGTCACGGCACTCAACTCACGGGCACGGACGGGCGCGTGAGTTGAGTGCGGGCCCGAGCCTCAACGCCCGTCCGTCCCCGTCCGCCTCAGTCCGCGTCCTCCCGCATCAGTTCCAGGAAGCGTTCCGTGCCGATGTTGCCGCCGGAGACGACGACGCCGACACGGCGGGGGAGCGGGTCGATCCTCCCCGCGAGCAACGCCGCCAGACCCGTCGCGCCGCTTGGCTCCACCACGATCTTCAGCCGCTCGAAGGCGAGCCGCATCGCCGCCCTGATCTCCTCGTCGCTGACGAGCTCGATCCCGGCGAGCAGCCGCCGGTTGACGGAGAAGGTCAACTCGCCCGGTGTGACGGCCGCCTGGCCGTCGGCGACGGTGCGCGGCACCGCGTCCAGCGCGACGCGGCGGCCCGCCGCGAGCGACCTGCGGGTGTCGTCCCCGGCCTCCGGTTCCACGCCGATGACACGGATGTCCGGGTAGAGCGACGTGGCCGCCACCGCGGATCCCGCGGCGAGCCCGCCGCCGCCCACCGGGACCAGAAGGGCGTCCAACTCCCCGCTCTCCTCCAGCAGTTCGAGCGCGGCGGTGCCCTGTCCGGCGATGATGTGCGGATGCTCGTACGGGGGGACGAGCGCGAGTCCGCGCTCCTCGGCGATGCGCCGGCCGATGACCTCGCGGTCCTCCGTATAGCGGTCGTAGACGACCACTTCGGCGCCGTAGTCCTGTGTGGCCTGCATCTTCGAGCGCGGGGTGTCCTCGGGCATCACGATGACGGCCCTGCTGCCCAGTTCACGGGCGGCGAGGGCGACGGCCTGCGCGTGGTTGCCGGAGGAGTAGGCGGCGACGCCGTTCGCCAACTGGTCCGCGGGCAGCCGGGAGACGGCGTTGTAGGCGCCGCGGAACTTGAACGCCCCTATCCGCTGGAAGTTCTCGCACTTGAGATGGACTTCCGCGCCCACCAGCCGGTCCAGCGTCCGTGAGCGGAGCACCGGCGTGCGGTGCGCCACCCCCTTCAGCCGGTCGGCGGCGGAGCGTACGTCCGCCGCCGTGACCGGCTCGCCGCCTCCGGCTCCCGTGGCCTCCGTGCTCGGGCTGCTGCTCATGGATGCTCGCTCCTCCTTCGGGCCCGCGGACTCCTGACGTCCGCGTGTGCCCTCGCGTAAGCGACATCCTCGCCCGAACCGCCCGCAGAACCGAAGCGCGGAGGCCGTCCCGTACGCCGTCGGGACGGCGGGACGGTCGGGACCTCCGGGGCCGTCGGGCCCCCAAGTGCCTTACGGCAGGAAGTACATCGGGTTCGGCAGCTTGTACGTGCGCTCCGCGTGGCCGCCCTTGAGGTCGCTGTACTGGTCGCCGAAGTTGGCGAGGATGCGGTAGCCCTCCGACTCGAAGTGCTCGCGCGTCCCCGACTTGTACTCGACGGTCGTGCAGTCCGCGCCGCACTCCAGATACGGCGGCGGGTGCTCCTCGTCCTTGAGGTAGAAGTGCTTCTTGCCGACGGGAGCCTCGTAGCCCACCTTCTTGAGGTTGCGCACGCTCCAGTCGCGCTGGTACTCGGCGCGGCCGGTGAGGAAGAGGACCGTGATGCCGTTCTTGTCCGCCCAGTTGACCAGCTTCTTCATGCCGAAGACCGGGTCCATGTCGGTGGTGCGCAGGTACTCGTCCTGGAGCTTCGGGTCGAAGTTGTAGCCGATCTGCCGCTCGAAGTTGTAGGTGAGCAGCGTCGTGTCGTCGACGTCCACGACGATCGCCGGCTTGTGCCCGTGCTTCGAGCCGTCCTTGCCGGACTTCTCGCCCTCCTTGGCCAGGGCGTGCTTCAGGTCGCGCTGGGCGTCGGCCGCGATGCCGCGTACCTGCTTGGCGTAGTCGCTCTTCGGGGAGGCGTAGTGCTCGCCGTCGGGGGTCTCGATGTCGCCGTAGTAGTCGGCGATCTTCTCCTTGACCTTGTCGATGTTGGGTATCTCGCGGTCGGTGCCGGGCGTCGCGCGCTCGGCGGTCGCCTGCCCGGCGCCGAAGAGAGCGGTGCCCGCCAGGACGGCGGAGACGGTGAGGACGGCTGCCGCCGTGTGGCGACCGCGCGGGAGCCGGCGGCGGAGAGCGGCGAACGGGCGGCGTGTGCTGGTGTCTTCGGCAGGTGGCATGGGGGGCTCCAGGGTTGTGCGGCCCCGGTGACGGGGTCGTGGCGCGGCCTGTCGGCCTTCGGGCGTGGTGCAGGGGGAAGCTAGCAGAGAGCCCCGACAGTGCTCTACGCGCGGAGATGGAACTTTGCCCGGAACTTTGCCGGAGACACCGTGCGTACAGCCGCCGTCCGCGGTACGGACACGGCGACGTGCCGTCCCGTCACGTACCGGTACGCGGCCCTCACCCCGCCGCGCCCCCGCCGCATGGTCGACGGTTCGCCTCCCGGGCGGCACAGTTGGGCGCAACCGACAATCCGCGCGACGACGAGGTCACGCGGGCCGAGTACGGAGGTTGGGATGCCCCAGGAGGTACGCGGCGTCATCGCGCCGGGCAAGGACGAACCGGTGCGCGTGGAGACGATCGTGGTGCCGGACCCCGGCCCCGGCGAGGCCGTGGTACGGGTGCAGGCGTGCGGCGTCTGCCACACGGATCTGCACTACAAACAGGGCGGCATCAACGACGAGTTCCCCTTTCTGCTCGGCCATGAGGCCGCGGGCGTGGTCGAGTCGGTCGGGCCCGGAACGAGCGAGGTGGAGCCCGGCGACTTCGTCGTCCTCAACTGGCGTGCGGTGTGCGGCCAGTGCCGCGCGTGCCGCCGCGGACGCCCCTGGTACTGCTTCGACACCCACAACGCCCGGCAGCCGATGACCCTCGCCGCCGACGGCAGCGAACTCTCCCCGGCACTGGGCATCGGCGCCTTCGCGGAGAAGACGCTGGTGGCCGCGGGCCAGTGCACGAAGGTCGACCCGGAGGTCGACCCGGCCGTCGCGGGGCTCCTCGGCTGCGGTGTGATGGCCGGTATCGGCGCCACCGTGAACACCGGACAGGTGGGACGCGGCGACTCCGTCGCGGTCATCGGCTGCGGCGGCGTCGGCGACGCGGCGATCGCCGGTGCGCGTCTGGCCGGAGCGGCCCGGGTGATCGCCGTCGACGTCGACGAACGCAAGCTGCGCCAGGCCGAGTCGATGGGCGCCACCCACACCGTCGACTCCCGCGCCACCGACCCCGTCGAGGCGATCAGGGAGCTGACCGGCGGCTTCGGCGCGGACGTGGTCATCGAGGCCGTCGGCCGCCCCGAGACCTACGAACAGGCCTTCTACGCCCGCGACTTGGCGGGCACCGTCGTCCTCGTCGGGGTGCCGACGCCGGAGATGCGTCTCGAACTGCCGCTGCTGGACGTCTTCGGGCGCGGCGGTTCGCTCAAGTCCTCCTGGTACGGCGACTGTCTGCCCTCCCGCGACTTCCCGATGCTCATCGACCTCCACCGGCAGGGGCGGCTGCCCCTGGAGAAGTTCGTAACCGAGCGGATCGCCCTGGACGAGGTGGAGCACGCCTTCGACCGGATGCACGCGGGCGACGTCCTGCGCTCCGTGGTGGTGTTCTGAGCCCGGTCCCGCTTTCCCGGCCCCGGTCGCCGGCGGGAGCCGCGGGTGCCGCCGGGCGGAACCGCGTTGCGCGCGGCCGGTGCGTACGGGCAGGGTTCGTGCCCGTACGCACCGGAAGGAGCCGCCATGGCACTGCGCCACCACGAGATCGCCGAGGCCCGCAACCGCATCCTCGACCCCCTCACGGACGAGAAGCTGCGGCTGCTGGGCGAGGTGACCCTCCCGCAGCACGGCGCGCGCGTGCTCGATCTCGCCTGCGGCAAGGGCGAGTTGCTGGCCACCTGGGCCCGCGACCACGGCATCTCGGCTACCGGAGTCGACATCAGCGCCGTCTTCCTCGACGCGGCGCGCGAGCGCGCGGCGGAGCTGGGCGTGGCCGGCAGCCTGCACTTCGTACGCGGCGACGCCGCCGCGTACGAGGCCGAACCCGGCGGCTACGACCTGGTCTCCTGTCTGGGCGCCACCTGGATCGGCGGCGGTCTCGACGGCACGCTGGCGCTGATGCGCGGCGCGCTGCGCCCCGGCGGCACGCTGCTCGTGGGCGAGGTCTACTGGCGCGGCGACCCCTCCGACGAGGCGTGCCGGGCGCTGGACATGGAGCCCGACGACTACGCGTCCCTCGCCGGGACCAACGAGCGCTTCGAGGCGGCCGGTCTGGAACTGGTCGAGATGGTCCTCGCGGACGGCGACAGCTTCGACCGGTACGTCGCCTCCCAGTGGCTGGCCGTCAGCGACTGGCTGCGCGCACATCCCGAGCACCCCGACGCCGCCGACATGCGGGAGTTCGTGGACCACTCCCGTACGGCCCATCTCGCCCACGGCCGCGAGGTGTTGGGCTGGGGCGCCTTCGTGCTCCGGGAGGCATCGCAGGCACTCTGAGCAGGGGGAGGGGCAACAGGCGCCGGCGGTCAGCGCCAGTCCGGCGCGCCGTCCCCGGCGGCCAAGTGGCCCGCGGCCTCGATCCGTTCGCGGACGTCCCGCATCACGGCGACGATGCGCCGCTCGTGCTCCTCGGTGAGCCGGCCGACCGGCACCGAGCAGCTCACCGCGTCCACGGCGGGCGTCTCGTCCCGCAGCGCGAAGCCGAACCCGGCGATGCCCACGACGCCCTCCTCGCGGTCGACGGCGTAGCCGCGCTCCCGTACGCGTGCGAGGTCCGCCAGCAACGAGGCACGCGTGGTGTGGGAGTTGGGCGTGAGGGCCCGCAACGGGTCCTCGGGCAGCGGGAGTTGCGCGTCCGGCCGCTCGGCCAGCAGCGCCTTGCCCAGCGCCCCCACATGGGCGGGCAGGCGGCGGCCCACACGGCTGAGGGTGCGCGGGTACTCGTGCGACTCGCGCGTGGCCAGATACACGACGTCGGCGCGGTCCAGCCGGGCCAGATGGATCGTCTCGCCCAGCGTCTGCGAGGCCTCGGCGAGGTACGGACGCGCGGCGCGCACCCTCGGGTCGCCGTCGAGGTAGCTGGTGCCGGTGAGCAGGGCGCGGATGCCGATGCCGTAGAGCGAACCGGTGGCGTCCGTACGCACCCAGCCGCGTTCGACGAGGGTCTGCAGCAGCGCGTACATGCTGCTGCGCGGCACCTCCAGCTCCTCGGCCAGCTCGCGCAGCCGGGCGGGCCGGTCGCCGCGCGCGGCCAGGACCTCCAGCAGATCGACGGTGCGGGAGGCCGACTTCACGGCGCGTACGCCCCCGTTCTCCTGCATGCGCCGATCGTAGGTCATGCCCGCGGGCGGCTCACGGCTCGATGAGCCCGGCCCGGATCGCGTACCGCGTCAGATCCAGCCGGTCCTTCAGACCGAGCTTCTGGAGGAGGTTGGCGCGGTGCCGCTCGACGGTCTTGGCGCTGATCACGAGGATCTGGGCGATCTCCTTCGACGTGTGGCCCTCCGCGACGAGCTTGAGGATCTCCTCCTCCCGTTCGGTGATGGCGCGGGCCGGCAGCCTCTCGCCCTCCCGTGCCCGGCTGAGGAAGTCGCGGATGAGCGCGGTGACGGCTCCCGGGTAGAGGAACGGCTCGTCCCGCATGGCGGCGCGGCACGCCTCGACCAGGTCGCGGTCGGCGACGGACTTCAGCACGTAGCCGGCGGCACCGGCCTTCAGCGCCTCGAAGAAGTACTGCTCGTTGTCGTACATCGTCAGCATCAGGATGCGCATCTCCGGCTGCTGGCGGGAGAGTTCACGCGCCGCCTGGAGCCCGGTCATCCGCGGCATCGCGATGTCGAGGATCGCCAGGTCGGGCGCCTCGGCGCGGGCCTTCTCGATCGCCTCCGCGCCGTCGCCCGCCTCGGCGACCACGGTCAGATCCGGCTCGCCGTCGAGGATGAGGCGCACCCCGCGGCGTACGAGCGCGTGATCGTCCGCGAGCAGGATGCGGGTACGGGCGGCCCCGTTCCGCATGCTGTTCCGGATGCCGTTCCGCATGTCCTCCGGCGTCTCGTCCGCCATGTCTCCTCAACCCCGCTTCCGTACCGGCACGTCGAGGGCGACTTCGGTGCCGCCGGCGGGCCCCGGTCCGATGGTCAGCTCCGCGCCGATCAGCAGGGCGCGCTCCCGCATGCCGCGGATCCCGGCGCCCTCCGGCGCTCCGCGCAGTCCCCGCCCGTCGTCCCGTACGCGCAGCTCCACCCCGCACGCGCTGCGGCGGAGGGTGACGTCGGCGTGCTCGGCGGCGGAGTGCCGGATGCTGTTGGTCAGTCCCTCCTGGGCCACGCGGTAGACGACGAGTTCGGTCTCGGGATCGAGCTGGGGCAGATCCGGCTCCAGCCGTGCGCGCACGGTCAGACCCTCGTGCGTGGGGACTTCGTCGGCCAGCGACTTCAGGGCGCTGGCCAGGCCCAGTTCCTCCAGTACGCCGGGGCGCAGCCGGCGCGCGATGCGGCGGATCTCGTCCAGGCTGCCGCGCGTCGTCTCCTGCACCTGGTGCAGCTCGTCACGTACGGGCTCGGAGGCGTGGTCGCCGACGCGCTTCATCTCCAGCAGCACCGCCGTGAGCGTCTGGCCGATCTCGTCGTGCAACTCCTGCGCGATACGGCGCCGTTCGGCCTCCTGCGCGGACAGCGCGCGGGCCGCGCTCGCGGCGCGCTCGGCCTCCAGCCGGTCGAGCATCGTGTTGAACGTCCTGATCAGATCGGCGATCTCGCCGTACCCCGCGACGGCCGGGCGGGGCCGGGGCCGCAGCAGGTCGATCTCGGCCATGGAGCGCGTCAGACGCCGCAGGGGCGTGAGCGTGAGCCGCAGCAGGGCCGCGTTGGCGACGAGCATCGAGGCGAGCCCGGCGCCGAGCACCGCCGCCTCCGCGAGGAGCACCGGTGTGGAGACGGTGACCGGGCCGAGCAGCAGCAGCGCCGTGGCCACGGTGAGCACGGCCGCGTTGAGCAGGAAGATCCGCCAGAACAGGGACACAGCGCAACGGCCTCCTCCGCATCGGCGCCCCGCGCACCCGGGACGCGCACACCCGGGACGCCTCGCCGGCGCCGTCGTCCGGCGTGTGCCGCTCTTCAGCTTCGCCCGCCCGTACCGGCTCCGTCCATCCGGGACGGCACCCATGTGCGCGGGGGGCTCCGCCCGCCGCCTGCACGTCCGCCACCACGGGAAATGGGTGCCGGACCGGATGGTTCCGGGCGCCGCTCGCACAAGAGCCTTGATACCGGAGCCCGGTGCCGGCGCCGGGCTCGCCCATCTCAAGAGAGGAAAGCGTATGACGGTTACCGCCTGGCTTGCCGTAGGGGTGTTCGTCACCTCGTACGTACTGATCGCAACGGAACGCGTGCATCGGGTGACGGCGGCGCTCGGCGGTGCGGCGGTGATGCTCGTGATCGGTGCGACCGAACCGAAGCACGCCTTCTTCTCCGAACACGCGGGGATCGACTGGAACGTCATCTTCCTGCTGCTGGGGATGATGCTGATCGTCGCGGTGCTCAAGCGCACCGGGATATTCGAGTACGCCGCCATCTGGGCCGTGAAGAGAGCGAAGGGCAGACCGTACCGGCTGATGGTGCTGCTGATCCTCACCACCGGCTTTCTCTCCGCCTGGCTCGACAACGTCACGACGGTCCTGCTGATAGCCCCCGTCACGATCGTGATCTGCCGGCAGCTCGGCGTCCCGGTCGTCCCGTTCCTGCTGGCCGAGGTCTTCGCCTGCAACATCGCCGGTGCGGCCACGCTCATCGGCGACCCGCCCAACATCATCATCGGCTCCCGCGGCGGACTGTCCTTCAACGACTTCCTCCTGCACATGGCGCCGATCGCGGTGCTGCTGACGCTGGTCTTCGCCGTGATGAGCCGCTTCATGTTCCGCTCGGCCTTCCGCTACGACGCGGAGAAGGCGCAGCGCGTCATGGAGATGGACGAGCGGGAGGCCATCGAGAACCCCCGGCTGCTGATCGTCAGCGGTGTGGTGGTCGCCGTCGTGATGATCTGCTTCGTCTTCCACACCGCCCTCCATCTGGAGCCCGCGGTGGTCGCCGTCGTCGGCGGTCTGGCCCTGCTGGCCGCCTCCCGGCTCAGCGCCGAGGACGTGGTGAAAGACGTGGAGTGGGAGACGCTCGCGTTCTTCGCCGGGCTGTTCGTGATGGTCGGGGCGATGGTGCAGACGGGCCTCATCGGCCAGTTGGGCAAGGCGGCCGCGGAGGCCACCGAGGGCCAACTGCTGGGCGCCTCGATGGCGTTGATCTTCGGGTCGGTCGTGCCGTCGGCCGTCATCGACAACATCCCGTTCGTGGCGTCGGTCAGCCCCGTGGTCTCCGAGATGGTCCAGGCGTCGGGCGGTACGGGCGCGGCCGGGATGCTCTGGTGGTCCTTCGCGCTCGGCGCCGACCTCGCGGGCAACGCCACGATCATCGCCTCCTCGGCCAACGTCGTGGTCGTCGGCATCGCCGACCGCCACGGCCACCACATCTCGTTCTGGACCTTCTCCAAGTACGGCCTGCTGGTGACGGCGGTGACCGTCGTACTGGCCGCCGTCTACGTATGGCTGCGCTACTTCGCCCTCGCCTAGCGGCGGACGCGGACGTGGCGGCCCCGACACGGACGAGAGGAGCACTGAACGACAGGACGCACCGGCGAGAGAACCCATCGCAGGAGAGGACCCATCGGAGGAGAGGAGGCCGCGCCCGTGAACGACCGAATCCGCACCGCTCGACTCGCCTAGCGGCAGTGCGGCGACGACTCCGGAGGGAGGGCGGAACAGTGGACCGCTTCGAAGACCTGCCCGAACAGCGCGGGGAGCGGGAGCGTACGGCCGGAGCCCGGGACCGTACGTCCGGCACCCGCGGCGGGCGCTGGCGTACGGCGGCCTGGCTGACCCTGGCCGTGGGCACCGCGGGGCTGGTGGGCGGTGTGGTGGCCGGGGAGGGGCTGCTCATCGCGGCGGGACTGGTGCTGGCGGGGGTCGCGGGGCATCTGTTCACGCCGGAGTTCCGCGACTCCGGCAACCGTCACCCGGGGAACGGGCGCCCCGGCTGACGGCCGCGCCCGGTGCCACGGGCGATCCCGGCGACGGCGGCGCCGGGCGGTGAACTCGCCCGCCGGTACGGCGCATTCGGGCATGCCGGACCGGGGGGACGAGG
>NZ_LJGW01000368.1 GCF_001751255.1 Streptomyces nanshensis
GCGACGGGCGACGGGCGACGGGCGACGGGCGACGGTGCTGTTCGCTGCACGGTCGGCGACCGCCCTGCAGCGTCTGCTCGACGTGGCTCCTGTCTTCGCCGGTGACGGCCGGGTCACCCGGCGCTTCACCCTCGTTCCCGGATCGGACTTCGACGCGGACGCGTTGACCGCTCTGGAAGACGCGAAAGCTCGCACCATCCCGTGGAGCGAAGCCTGTGAAGGCGTCTTCGATCTGGTGCTCACGGCCAGCCCGAAGGGGCACCTCAGCATGCTGGAGGGCCCGCGGGTGCTGCTCCCGCACGGTGCCGGCTTCAGCAAGGCGCTGCCGTCGGAGGGTTCGGCCGATTCCGCCTCGGGACTGGACCCTGCCTTTCTGCTCTCCGACGGGGAACCCACGGCCTCCTTTCACGCGCTGGCCCACCCTCGTCAACTGGCCCAACTGACGGCGCTCAGCCCGAAAGCCGCGGAGCGGGCCGCCGTCGTCGGCGACCCGACGCTCGAGAGGCTTCTCGACTCCGTCAGCCAACGGGACCGGTTCCGGGACGCGTTGGGAACGGGCGCTCGCCGACTCGTCGTGCTCACCTCGACATGGGGGCCGGAGTCGCTGCTGCGTCGCCGCCCTGGGATGCCGGCGGAGCTCGCCACCGGACTCCCCCACGACTCCTGTCAGCTCGCGCTGATCGTGCACCCCAACGAGCACAGCCGCGACGGCAGTTGGGACCTCGCGGAGCAGCTCGCTCCCGCTCTCGATGCCGGAGCGATGCTGGCGCGGCCCTACGAGGAGTGGGCGTCCCTTCTGATCGCCGCCGACGTCGTGATCACCGACCACGGTTCCACCGCGCTGTACGCCGCCGCTCTCGGACGCCCGCTGATGGCCGCCTATGACGGAGGACACGAGCTGATACCGGCCAGCCCGATGGCCGAACTCCTCGCGGCCAGCCCGCGGTTGAGGACACCCGTGGACATCGCGGACATCGACGCCGCGCTCGGCGCACAGCAGGAGTCCGTCATACGGGCACTCGCCGACTCGGCCTTCGCGGAACGGGGACGTGCACTCGGCCTGCTGCGCGACGAGTTGTACCGGCTGCTCGGCCTCCAACCGCCGCCCGAGCCTGCGCGTACCCGCCCGCTTCCAGCGCCGCGGCACCCGGCGCGCACGCCCTCCGCCTTTGCCGTACAGGTGGAGACCGGTGCGGGAGAGATACGGGTCGAGCGGTTCGCACCCTCCACGGAGCGGTCCGCCCACCACCTCGCCGCCGAACACGGCGCGGCGAACGAACGCCAACTCCAGAGCGCCGGGCTGGTCTTCCGCCGCCCGAGCGGAACGGCACCCGGCCCGCACAGCGTGGCGTGGACGGTCGACGGGTGGACCGCGCACATCATGGACCGCTACCCCGGCAGGCGCACAGCGGCCGTCGTCCTCTCGCCGTCACGGTGTCTGCTGCGGACCCGCTCCAGTGCCCTGATGTCGGTGGAGATCGGCCCGCACAGAGACGGACTGGGCCGCATCGTCCGCACCGACCCGGCCGCGGTTCTCAGCGCGGTCCACGCATGGCTCCCCGCATCTCCCGAACTGCCCGCCACCGTCGTATGCCGGGTCGGGGGGCAGGACTTCCGCGTCAGCATCGCCCCGGCGACCGGCGAGGAAGGCGACTACCCGGTCTGAGAGAGACCCCCGTGGCGGGCCCGCAGCGCCGCAGCGGCAGCGCGATGTTCCCGTGCGCCGGCGTCGTCGCCGGTCTCCTCGGCGAGTCCCGCGAGCGCGTCGAGCGTCAGCGCGGCGTCGCGGTCGCCCTTGCGGTCCCGTGCGCTCGCCAACGACTCCGTGTACAGATCCCGCGCGGCGGCGATCTGGCCGAGCGACTGCCGTACACCGGCCAGGGCGAAACCCGTCCGCGCCGTCAGCCGTTCCCGTCCCATCTTGCGCGCCTCTGTGTGGGCGTCGCTCAACAGGGCGGCGGCGCGGTCCAGTTCGCCGAGTGCGGCCAGCGCCTCACCGAGGCGGTACGTCAGCAGCAGCACGCCGTACTCGTTGCCGATGGCGACGTGCTGCTCTCGTGCGGCGTCGAAATCCCCCACCGCGTCACGCCACTTGCCCTGAGCCGTGTGCAGACTTCCGTGGAACTCCATGACGGATGCGGCGAGGATGCGTTCCGTCCTCGACGTACCCAACGTCCGCGCGGCGTCGGCCGCCCCTTCCAACTCCTCCGCGGCGACCTGGAATTCGCCCTGCTCCCACAGCGGACGGGCGAGCTGACACCGCATGCGGACGATCGCCGGCAGGTCCTCGGAGCGGAGTGCGGCGGCCAGCCCGGTGCGGAAGGCGTCGATGACGTCCGCGTAGTGGCGGTGGTCGAGGAAGTGCGTCCACAGCGGCTCGCACAGCGCCCATGACTCGTGGTGGAAACCGCGTGCGTGGGCCACGCGGACGCAGTCGAACAGGACGTGCCGCTCCGATTCGAGCCAGGCGTACGCCTCCGGCTTGCTCGCGAACGGCACATCGGCGGTGAGGGGGATCTCCGGAGCGCGCTCGGCGACCGCCAGCCGGGTGCCCGCCGCCGCCACGTCGGCGCGCTGGGCCTGCCGCAGATACCAGCGGATGAGCCGGCTCTGCCCGGCCGACGTCTCCTCGGGCGTTCCGTCGTGGGCGGCGCGGCGCTTCGCGTGCGCCCTCAACAGCCCGTGCAGCCGCACCCGTTGCTCTTCCCGGTTGTCCAGCAGACCTGCGGCCTCCAGTTCCTCCAGCGCCGCGTCGGCGGAGTCCTCGCCGCGGCCGAGGAGCGCCGTGACGCCCTCGAAGGGCAGGCTCGGGCCGGCAGCGTGGGCGAGGAGCCGGTAGAGAAGTGCGGCGTCCGAGCCGAGGCCCTCGTATGCCGCGTCCCAGACCTTCTCGACCACGGGCATCCCTTTGTCGTGCAGTTCGGCGGAAAGCTCGTCGAGCATGCGCGACAGCGGCCTCCGGCGGTGTCTGCGGATCCACCGGGCGGCCACGTGCACGGCTATGGGAAGGCCGTCGCACAGCTCCAGCAGCCTGCGGACCGCCTCCGGCTCGGCATCCAGCCGCGGATCCTCGGCGACCTGTCGCAGCAGCTCTTCGGCGTCGGACTTCTCCAGCGGGCCGATGTCGAATTCGAGGTCTGCGCCCGGCAGATCGTGCAGACGCCCGTGGCTGGCGACGATCACCACACTCGCGCCGGACGAGGGCAGCAGCGGCTCGACTTCCGTTCCGTAGCGGGCGTTGTCGACGATGACGACGAGCCGCTTCCCCTCGGTCTGTTCCCAGTACTGGCGCCGCCGAGCGGCGAAGGAGTCCTCGATCCACCCCGACTCGACCCCGAGGGAGCGGAGAAGGTCGGCCAGCACATCCGCGGGCTCCACCACCCCTTCGCAGCGAAGGTCGTCCAGGTCGGAGTAGAGGATCCGCTCGAATCCGTCGGGGCGGCTCTCCTGCAGCATGCGCGCGAGGCGGAAGACCAGTTCCGTCTTGCCCGTC
Organism: Streptomyces nanshensis; assembly: GCF_001751255.1. Taxonomy (GTDB): domain Bacteria; phylum Actinomycetota; class Actinomycetes; order Streptomycetales; family Streptomycetaceae; genus Streptomyces; species Streptomyces nanshensis_A. The sequence goes on from NZ_LJGW01000368.1 coordinate 3,494, forward strand.
CCGGCCATGCCCACCAGCGCGACGCGCAGCGGCCGGGACCGCCCCTCGTCCCAGTCGGCCAACTCGCGGGCTGTCCGGTCCTGTTCCTCCGCCCGGTCCACGAAGTGCACCGGTTCCGGCGGAAGCTGGTTTGTCATGCGGCCGACTCTCCGAGGTTCCCCGTGTGTGCATGCCTGTCGGGCGAACGAGCGGCCACGCCCACGTCGTCCCCCCACTGCCGGGCAACTCTACTTTCCCGGTGTGCAGTTGGGGGCGCGGATCATGTAGGCCCCGGCGATCCGACCTGCGATCCCCCCCGCCCCCGCCTCCGTCTCCGCCCCCGCGGTGTTCACCCGTGCCGGGACGACCGTGGGGAGGCCCTCCTCCGGGTCGTCGAAGACATGGGCCCGCAGGCCGAAGTTCTCCCACAGCATCCCGGAGGTGACGATCCGCGCCGGAGGGCCCTGCGCGGTCACCGCGCCGTCCTTCATCACGACGAGGTGGTCGCTGTAGCGGGCGGCGAGGCTCAGGTCGTGCAGGACCGTCACGATGGTGCGGTCGGTCTCGCGGCAGAGGCGTACGACGAGTTCGAGGACCTCGACGGCGTGCGCGATGTCGAGGTGGTTGGTCGGTTCGTCGAGCAGCAGCAGGCCGGTCTGCTGCGCCAGCGTCATCGCCACCCAGGCCCGCTGGCGCTGGCCGCCGGAGAGTTCCTCCAGCGGGGTGCCGGCCGACTCCCGTACGCCTGTGGCCTCCATCGCCTCCGCGGCGATGCGCTCGTCCTCCGGGCTCCACCGCCGGTACCAGGGCTGATGGGGCTGGCGGCCGCGGGCGGCCAGTTCGCCGGCGGTCATGCCCTCGGGCGCGACGGGGTTCTGCGGCAGCATCGCGAGGCGGCGGGCGAGGCGGCGCGGGCGCAGCGTCGCGAGCCGTTCGCCTTCCAGCAGGACGTGACCGCCCGTCGGGGGCAGCAGCCGGGCCAGTACGCGCAGCAGTGTCGACTTGCCGGAGCCGTTCGCCCCGACGACGGTGGTGACCCTGCCCCGTGGGATCTCCAGGGAGAGCCGGTCGAGCACGGTCCTCTCGCCGTAGCCGGCGGTGACGTCGTGTGCGCTCAACGGGCTTGTCCCGGGGGCCGGTTCGTTCTCAGACACTGGTCCTCCGCCGGTGCCGGTTCAGCAGGAACAGCAGGAAGGGCGCCCCGAGGACGGCCGTGGGCACGCCGACCGGCAGTTCGACGGGCAGTCGCTGTGCGGCGGTGTCGGCGCCGAGGACGAGCAGCGCGCCGGTGAGTGCGCCGGCGAGCGGCGGCGGTCCCGCGGTGCCGAAGGCGCGCATCGCCGCCTGCGGTGCCACGAACGCGACGAAGGCGACCGGCCCGGCGACGGCCGTCGCGACCGAGACCAGCAGCACCGCGACGAGCAGCGCCACCGCCTCCGTACGTACGGGCGAGGTGCCCAGGGTGGGCGCGGTCTCCCGGCCCAGGCGCAGCGCGTCCAGGTCGCGGGCGAGGACGGCGCACGTCGCCAGCGCGCACAGGACGAGCGGGCCCAGCAGCGTCACGTCGGACATCCGTACGCCCGCGAGGGAACCGGTCAGCCAGCGGGTGGCGACCTGTGCCTCCTCCAGCTCCGCGCGCGTCAGCAGCCAGGAGACACCGGCGAGCGCGAGGGCGTGGAAGCTGAGGCCGACCAGCACGATCCGCATGCCGTCGAGGCCGCCGCGCCAGGAGAGCAGCAGGATGCAGACGGCCGTGAGGAGCCCGCCCGATACGGCGGCGGACGCGAGCAGTTCGGCCGCGGCCTGGTCGCCCGTACGGGAGGCGAGCTGCGGGCGGGTGACGAGGAGCACGGCGAACAGGCTCGCCCCGGCCGTGACCCCGAGGATGTCCGGGCTGGCTATCGGGTTGCGGGTGACGGACTGGGTGAGCGCGCCGGCGCAGCCGAGCGCGGCGCCGACGAGGACGCCCGACAGGGCCCGCGCGAGGCGGTGTTCGACGACGAGGAGGTGCTCGATGCGGGTGCCGTCCCCGGCGAGCGCGGCCAGTACGCGTCCGTTCGGCAGGCTCACGTCGCCGGTGAACAGGGCGGCGGCGACCAGCGCGAGCACGGCCGCCGCCGTCGCCAGGGCCACGGCCAGGGCGCGGGGCCGCAGCACGACCGCTCCGGGGCCGAGCCGTACGCCGCGGCGCAGGCCCGGATCCCCTCCCCCGGACGGGGCCGAACTCCCCTTCCGCGGACCGGAGTCGGCCTCCGGCGCGGCAATGCCCGTCCCCGCCCCGGTCACAGCGCCGCCAGCTTGCGGCGGCGGGTGAGCGCGAGCAGCACGGGTGCGCCGATGACGGCCATGACGATGCCCGCCTGGAGTTCGCCGGGGCGTGCGCCCACCCGGCCGAGGGTGTCGGCGACGAGCAGCACGATGGCGCCGGTGAGTCCGGACAGCGGCACCAGCCAGCGCTGGTCGTGCCGGGCGAGTGCGCGTGCCGCGTGGGGCGCGACCAGACCGAGGAAGGCGATGGGGCCGCAGACGGCGGTGGCGGGCCCGGCGAGCAGCGTGATCGTGACGATGCCGGTGATCCGGCTGCGGCGTACGCGGGTGCCGAGGGCGCGTGCCGTCTCCTCGCCGAGTCCGAGGGCGTCGAGCGACCACGCGTTGACGAGGGCCAGCAGGACGCCGGCGGCCAGCAACGGGAGGATCCAGAGGACGATCCCGTAGTCGCGGCCGGCGAGCGAACCGACCTGCCAGAACCGCATGACGTCGAGCGTGCGCTTGTCCAGCAGGACGAGGCCGGTGGTCAGCGCGGTCAGCAGGGCGCTGAGCGCCGTCCCCGCGACGGCGAGCAGGACCAGGGCGCCCCGGCTCGTACCGCGCAGACCGAACAGCGTGACGACGGTGGCGACGGCCGCCGCGCCCACAAGTGCCGCCAGTACGACGGCGGGTGAGGCGGAGACGCCGAGACCGTAGGTGAGACAGGCGACGGCGAAGGCCGCTCCGGCGTTGACGCCGAACAGGCCGGGATCGGCGAGGGGGTTGCGGGTGTGCCCCTGCATGAGGGCGCCGGCCATGCCGAGGGCGAGTCCGACGGCGAGACCGAGCAGGGTGCGCGGGAGGCGCTGCGAGGTGATGACGGTGGCGTCGTCGGAGTCGGCGTGGGTGAGGACGGCGGCGAGCACGTCGCGGAAGGGGATCGCGTTGCTGCCGAGGGCGAGGCTGAGCAGGGCGGCGAGGGCGAGGCCCGCCGTCAACAGTCCCGCGATCAGAGGCAGTCGGAACCCCGCGGAACCTCGGACCGTACTCATGTAGGTTAGCCTAACCTAACTAGATCTGACCTCCGGAAAGCACCTGGCCTCTCGAAGCTCCTGCACCCCTCTGGGAGAGAACGTGAAGAGCACCGGACACGGACCGCGCGCCGCCTGGGCCGCCCTGACCGCGGGCGCCCTCCTGGCCGTCTCGGGCTGCGGCGGCGGGAGTTCGGAGTCCGGCGCGGACTCCGGCGCCCGGCCCTCCGGCGGCACCCGTACCGTCCACCACACGATGAACGGCGACGTCTCCGGCGTCCCCCGGCATCCGCAGCGCGTCGTCGCGCTGTGGCGCACCGGCGCCGAACTCGCCGACATGGGCGTCGAACCGGTCGCCGCCCTGGAGGGCGAGTTCCTCCAAGAGGAGCTGGACGAGCGGACGTTCGCCAAGGTCAAGGACGTCCCGACGGTCGGCTCCTTCGAGGGCGTCGACGTCGAGAAGGTCATACGGGCCAAGCCGGATCTGATCGTCGGCATGGACAACGGCGGCCTCAGCATCGACTACAAGGAGCTGTCCGAGATCGCGCCGACGGTCGTCTTCAAGATCGCCGAGCCGCCGGACGTCTGGAAGAACTACCCCCGGCTCGCCGACGCGGTCGGCCGCAGCACCGGCTTCGACAAGCGGGACGCCGCGCTGAAGAAGGACCTGGCGGCGATCGAGCGGCGCCACGGCAGCCGGATCAGGAACGCCAAGGCCGTCCACGTCAACGTCACCGGGGACGCCACCTTCGTCTCCACGAGCAAGTCGCTGGTCTGGGAACGCCTCGACGCCGCCGGGTTCGGCTATCTCCCGTCCTACACGCACAAGCCCGCGCGCTACGCCGAGGAGCTGTCCGACGAGAACATCCCCGAACTCAAGGACGCCGACCTGATCTTCTACTCCGTGGACCTGCACGGAAAGAAGACCCCGGGCATGGACGAACTGCTCGCGTCCGCCTCGTTCAAGCGGCTGCCCGCCGCCGAGGCCGGCGACGTCTTCCCGCTCGGCTCCGGCGTGAACTTCACCTTCCGCGGCGGGGACCAGCAGGTGGCGGATCTGACCCGGGCGGCGACGAAGTACCGGCCCGCACACGAGGAGTCCTGATGGGCGCACGCAGACACAAGGCCTACCCGATCCACGTACGGGAGCTGGAGGTCCAGGAGGTCTTCGACGTCACCCCGCTGATGCGCCGAGTCGTGCTGACCGGCGAGCAGTTGGGCGCGTTCCGCAGCAACGGGCACGACGTCGCCCCGTTCCGTACGGAGAACGCCGACGACCACGTCAAGATCGTCGTCCTCGACGGGGACCCGTCCGTGGCACCGCCCGTCCAGGACGACGGACACCTCGACTGGACCCGCGAGGCCCTGGGCCGCGCCCGCGACTACACCCCGCGGCGCTACGACGCCGAAAACCGGCGCCTGGAGCTGGACTTCGTACGGCACGAGGGCGGACTGGCCGCCGAGTGGGCCGAGCGCGCCACTCCCGGCACCCGGCTGCACGTCGCGGGTCCGCGCGGAACGACCGTGCTTCCGCCGGACATCGACTGGTACTTCCTGGTCGGCGACGAGACCGCGCTGCCCGCCATCGCCCGCCGGATCGAGGAACTCCCGCCCGGCACCCCGGTCACGGCCGTGGTCTCGGTGGCCTCCGCCGCCGAGGAGCAGACGATCAAGCACTCCGCCGATCTGCGTCTGACGTGGGTCCACCGGGACACCGCCGGGCCGAACGGGCTGATGGACGCGGTGCGTTCGGCGCCGTGGCGCGAGGGCCAGGTGTACGCGTGGGCCGCGGGCGAGGCGGGGATGCTCAGGCCGCTGCGCCGGTGGCTCAAGGAGGACCGCGGGGTGGCGCCCGGACACATGGACGTCGCCGGGTACTGGCGTGCGGGGCAGTCGCAGCGGGAGTCGGGCGAAGTCCTGCGCAGACTGCACGACATGACCGAGCTGAGCGTGCCGTACGCGGTGCGGGCAGCGGTCTCGCTCGACCTGGCCGAGCATGTCGCGGACGGCCGTACGAGCGTGCCGGAGCTGGCGGAGGCCGCCGGCATCACCCGCGGCGGGGCGCGCAGACTGCTGCGACTGCTCGCCGACGAGAAGCTCTTCACCCTGGACGAGGAGGGCTCGGTCGGGCTCACACCCCTGGGCGCCGCGCTGACGGAAGAGACCGTCCACAACATGCTGGACCGGCGCCGTGGCTTCTCCCGCCTGGACGACGCCTGGCCCGGTCTGCTGCACACGCTGCGCACGGGCGAGTCCGGCTTCCAGCAGGTGAAGGGCCACGACTTCTGGGCCGAACTCGCCGCCGAGGAGGGCCTCGGCCGCACCTTCGACGAGGTGCTCGGCCACTGGACCCGTCAATGGGCGCCCGCGGCCGTGGAGTTGCTCGGCCTGCGGGACGAGCACGTCATCGACGTCGGCGGCGGCACGGGAGGGCTGCTCGGGGAGATCCTCACCGCCTGCCCCGGCACCCGTGGCACCCTGCTCGACCTGCCCTCCACCGCCGAACGCGCCCGCGCCGAACTGGCGGCGGACGGGCTCGGGGCGCGCGTGGGCATCGCCGGGCAGAGCTTCTTCGAGCCGCTGCCGGCCGACGGCGACGTGTATCTGCTGGCCCAGGTGCTGCACGACTGGCCGGATCCGGAGGCCGCCGCCGTGCTGCGGCGCGTCGCCGAGGCCGCGCGCGGAAAGCGTGTCGTCCTGGTCGAGCGGATCGCCGGAGACCTCGACGACGAACTCGACGTCGCCTTCGACCTGAAGATGCACACGGTCTTCGGCAGCGGCGAGCGCACCGAGGAGGACTGGCGGCGCCTCGCATCGGGCGCCGGGCTCCGGCTGACCGGCACCCGGCAGGTGCGCGAGAACCTCTTCCTGCTGGAGCTGCGCACCGGTTGAAGCCCGGCGGCACGGCGGCCCGACGGCCCGTCGGGAGCGGCGGGTGCCGAGAAGCGGCGCCGGAGAGCCGGCGCCGGAGGACGGCTCCGGAGAAGCGGCGCCGGAGGAAGGGTTCCGGACGGAGGGCGCCCGGACGAAGAGCGGAGGCAGACCATGACCGACCGGAACCTCGAAGCGCGCGACCTGTTCGGCGACGCCGTCGGATCGACGCTCGTCACCGCGCTCTACGCGCGCGCCAGGGGAGCCGCGCTCTTCGACGTCACCGACTGGGACGACCCGCAGGCCCGCGAAGCCTGGTCGGCCCTGGACACGATGGGACGCGAACGCGGCCGGCGCCTGGAGGACCTCGTCCTCACCGACGTCATGAACGTCGTCGGCACGATCCGCCGGTCCCAGGACATCGACGCGCGCGTACGGGAGTTCGCCGTCGAGCACGGCCATGCCGAGGTCGTCACGCTCGGCGTCGGCATGTGCAACCGCGCGGCACGGCTCGACGGTCTGTGCGCGGAGTGGACCGGGGTCGACAACCCCGACGTCGTCGCCCTGCGCTCCCGGATCCTGCCGGACGACGCGACCCGGCTCGTCGCCGGATCGGTCACCGGGCGGGACTGGCTCGCCGAGACCGATCCGGACTCCCCCACGGTGCTCGTCGCCGAGGGGCTGCTGATGTATCTGACGCGTCCGCTGGTCACCCAACTCCTCACGCGGATCGGCGACCACTTCACCGGCCCGACGCGGCTCGTCGCCGACGTACACCACGCGGCCGTCGCGCGTATGCCGAACCCCATCGCCAAGCGCACCGGGGCGGGGTTCCACTTCGGCGCGACGAGCCCGCAGGGCTTCGCCCGGCTGTCACCGGGCTGGCGCCTGGCCGGGGTCGACGAGACGATGACGCGCATCCGTCCCGCCGCCGCCCGGGCGTCCCGCGTCTTCCGCACGGTGAGCCGCAGCCTGATGTACGGGGTGGTGACCATCGAACGGGAACAGGAACGGGACGGGGAACCGGAACGGGAGCGGGAGCAGTAACGGCGGCGGGAGGGCCGCTGAGGTGGCCGAACGCCCGCCCCCGGCGGCTCACTTGGCCTGCGCGAGCTGCACCGCGTCGGGACCGGCCGGGAACCGGAGCTGGCCGGTGGTGTCGTGCGCGGCCCGCCACACCGTCTCGGCGACGTCGCGCTCGGTGGTGAAGACGTCCTGGTTCATGAAGCCGGCCATGACCTTCTCCGCCCACGGAAGGTAGGGCTCCGGGACCGCCTCCTCCAGGGAGTCGCCGTCCAGCGCGGTCTCGCCGAAGTTGGTCGTCAGACAGGCGCCCGGCTCGACGGTCTTCGCCAGCACGCCGAAGGGCGCGAGTTCGAGCGCGAGGGAGGCGGTGAACCCCTCGACGGCCGCCTTGCTCGCCTTGTAGACGGCCGTGAGCGGCATATGGCCCAGCACCACGCTGGACGTCACGTTGACGACCACGCCGGAGCCGCGCTCGCGGAACTGGGGCAGCACGGCCTGCGTCGTCGCCATCACGCCGAAGGTGTTCGTCTCGAAGACCTCCCGCACCCGGTCCATCGGCGTCGTCTCGAACACTCCGATCGAGGGGATGCCGGCGTTGTTGACCAGGACGTCGAGGGGGCCCGCCGCCTCGACGGCGGCGGCGACGGTCTCGGGACGGGTCACGTCGAGCCGGACGACGTGCAGCCGGTCCGACTCGGGCAGCAGGCCGGGCCGCGGGGTGCGCATCGTCGCGACGACGTTCCACCCCCGCTCATGGAAGTGGAGGGCGGTCTCCCGGCCGTATCCGGACGAAGTTCCGGTGATCAGAACGGTCTTCATGATGTGACCCCTGCGAGGTGTGGTGGGATCCGCTGAGGAGACAGGCACGTTCCTGCTCCGCGGAAGAACTCTTGATCCCATTGAACAGCCCTGACCTGCGCGGACAGTAGAACGATCCTCGCTTGTCCTTGCACGATCCTCCCGCGCGCCTCGTACTGAAGCCTCGTACCGGCTCCGTTCGCCGCTCAGGCCGGTACGCCCGCGGGGGCGCCGCCGGTCCTCCGCAGCCGGGTCGCGTCCGTGCTCGGCGGTGCGCCGAACTGTCGGCGGTACTCGCGGCTGAACTGCGAGGCGTTGTCGTAGCCGACCCGCCGGCCGACCCCCGTGACGTCGCCGGGGTGGGTGGCGAGCAGCAGCCGGGCCTCCTGGAGCCGGATCTGCTTCTGGAAGCGGATGGGGCTCATCGCGGTCACCGCCTGGAAGTTGCGGTGGAAGGCCGAGACGCTCATGCCGGACAGCCGGGCCACGTCCTCGACCCGGAACGGCTCGGCGTAGTGCTCGCGGATCCAGCGCACGGCACGGGAGACATGGCTGAGTCCGCTGTCGGCGAGGCCGAGTTGACGTACCGCGGCGCCCTGCTCGCCGGTGATCAGACGCCACAGGATCTCGCGCTTGATCAGCGGGGCCAGTACGGCGCGGTCGCGGGGCTGGTCGAGCAGGCGCAGCAGCCGTACGACCGCGTCGAGCAGCGCGGCCGGTGCGTCGCTGACGGCGATCCCGGACGGCACGCCGGCGGGTGCCCTGGATATGTCGCCGGGCCCAGCTTGCAGCAGCAACTCGGCGACGGCGGACGGCTCCAGCGTGAGCCCGAACCCCAGCGCGGGCCTCTCGGGATCGGCCTGGGTGAACTGTCCGGTGACCGGCAGGTCGACGGAGGCGACGAGATACTGCCCGGCCCCGTACGTGTAGACCCGGTCGCCCAGCGCGAGGTGCTTGGCGCCCTGGGCGATGACCGCGAGGACGGTCCCGGACATGGAGGGCTCCGGCGGGTCCGGCCGGTCCACCTTCGAGATCAGGACGCCGTCGACGGCCGTCGTCCAGTCGGGACGCGCGTGCCGGGCCAGCAGGGTGCGCAGCTCGTCGAGGTCCATGTCTCCATTGCAGCACCGTTCCGCGTGCCCGCATCGCCGTTCACCGAGCGCGGCCGGCGCCCCTGTCCCGGCCGCCGCAGCGACGCCCCGGCGGGCGCCGCCGGGGTCAGGTCGCGGGGCGGCGCTCCTCCGCGCTCGCCTGCCGCAG
>NZ_LJGW01000386.1 GCF_001751255.1 Streptomyces nanshensis
GCCGCCCGCGGCCACGCCGCCGCGCGCGTGCGGCGCCGCGTTGAAGACGAGCGGCACGTCGCCCTCGCCCGCCAGCGCGCCCTGCGCACCCGCGATGATCTCCTCCAGCTCGGCCCGCACCCGCGCGTAGGTCTCCCGCGCCTCGCGGTGCACCCACGCGATCGACGAGCCCGGCAGGATGTCGTGGAACTGGTGCAGCAGCACCGTCTTCCACAGCTCGTCCAACTGCTCGTACGGGTACGGGTGTCCGGCCCGCACCGCCGCCGTCGCCGCCCACAACTCCGCCTCGCGCAGCAGGGATTCGCTGTGCCGGTTGCCCTGCTTGGTCTTCGCCTGCGAGGTGTAGGTGCCGCGGTGCAGCTCCAGATACAGTTCGCCCGCCCACACCGGCGCCTTGCTCCCGTACTCCTCCTGCGCCTTGGAGAAGAACGCCGACGGCTTCTCCACCGTCACCCGCGGCGAGCCCTCCAGGTCCTTCAGCCGCTCCGCGCGCGCCAGCATCTCGCGCGTCGAGCCGCCGCCGCCGTCGCCCCAGCCGAAGGGCGCCAGCGAACGCGAACCCCCGCCCTTCTCCTGGTAGTTGCGCGCGGCGTGCGCCATCTCGGCGCCGCCCAGGTCGGAGTTGTAGGTGTCGACGGGCGGGAAGTGCGTGAAGACGCGCGTGCCGTCGATGCCCTCCCACCAGAACGTGTGGTGCGGGAACTTGTTGGTCTCGCTCCACGAGATCTTCTGCGTCAGGAACCACTTGGCGCCCGCCAGCTTCACGATCTGCGGCATCGCCGCCGTGTAGCCGAAGGAGTCCGGCAGCCACACCTCCCGCGTCTCGACGCCGAACTCCTCCAGGAAGAAGCGCTTTCCGTGGACGAACTGCCGCGCCATGGGCTCGCCGCCGACCATGTTCGTGTCGGACTCGACCCACATGCCGCCCACCGGCACGAACTGCCCGTCCGCCACCTTCTTCTTGACCTTCGCGTAGACCTCGGGCCGGTACTTCTTGATCCAGTCCAGTTGCTGTGCGGAGGACATCGCGAAGACGAACTCCGGGTGGTCGTCCATGAGGTTGACCATGTTGGACGCCGTACGTGCCACCTTCCGTACGGTCTCGCGCACCGGCCACAGCCACGCCGAGTCGATGTGCGCGTGCCCGACGGCGCTGATGCGGTGCGCGGAGGGGCGCGCGGGCGTGGAGAGCACACCGCTGAGGGCGGCGCGAGCGGCGGAGGCGTTGCCAACGATGTCATGGACGCCGACCGCGTCCAGCGCCTCCTCGATCGCCCGCAGCAGCTCCCAGCGCCGCGCGTCCTCCAGCGGCAGCTCCTTCATCAGCGAACCGGCCACCTCCAGGTCCTGCACCAGCTCCCACACCTCGGACTCGAAGACCGCGAGGTCCATGCGGCGCAGCCGGTAGAGCGGACGGTCGCTGGAGGTGAGCTTGTCGCCCTGGTACGTGGGCAGTTGGGGCGTGTTCACGATGGGGTTGGCCGCGGCCTCGACGTACAGCTCGACGGCCTCGCCGCCGGCCGCCGGCTCCGCGACACGTACCCAGTCGTTGCGCGGGTTGAGCGCCTTGACGGCCTCGCCGTCGGCCCGGTAGATCAGGCCCTCGCACTGGAAGCCCGGCATGTTCCGGTCGAAGCCGAGGTCGAGCACCGCCTCGACGGTACGGCCCCGCCACTGAGCGGGAACCTGCCCCGTCACCTTGAACCATGTCGTGCCCCACGCCGGGCCCCACCGGTCACCCGCCTTCGAGGGCCCGTACGCGGCGGCGAGCCCCTCCGCGACGGGCACGGGCTCACCCGGGGCGTCCCACCGCTCGACGGTCAGGGGAAGAGGGCTGCTGTATACGGCGGGCTTGATCCGCTCGGCCAGGACGCGGCGCAGGCGGTCCTCCACGATGCGGCGGTCGTCGTGCATGGCGGGTGCTCCGATCTACGGTCCTCGGGTGCTCGTTACGTTCCACCTGGTGAGGAGCCTGCCATTCCGCTGGCCGCGGCGACAGCGTTGTGTTTCAGCCCGCGGTGGCGTAATGGAGCGCCGCGTCGGGCGCCTCCTACAGATCGTCCGGGAGCAGTTCGAACGCCGGGACGTGAGCGGGGCGGACGATGCTGAAGTGTTTCCGGTCCACGGTGCTCACCTGCTTCGCCTTCCATCGCTCCGCGAGCGCCACGACGCACGCGTCGGTGCCGCCGAGGGGCAAGTCGGCGTACTGGCGCACGAGTTGCGCCATCCGTTCGATGTCCTCCGGCATCAGGCCCGTGACGACGCCGAGTTGTCCGGTCGCGAGGGCGTCCAGGAAGGACGCTTCGACGTGGGTGCCGCATCGGTGTTGCAGCAGATGGCACACTTCGGCGATGACCGGCGTCGGGATCACCAGATTTTGCGGATTGACGCTGTCGTACCAGCGCGCACACGCTGTGTGACAGGCGTCATCGGCGTCAGCAAGGGCCACGAGGGGCCCTGTGTCGACCATGATCACTCGCCGAAGCCCGTCTCCCGCAGAACCTCATCGGCCCGCTCGGCCGTATCGGAGTGCCCAGAATGCCCCATCCCGATGAAACGGGGCCGTGCGGAGCGGGGCCTCTGCTCTATGAATGGCCTCAGAGTCTGCACAACGGCATCGATGTCGTCGTCGGGCACGCTGTCGATGAGAGCGTGCAGCTCTTCCCGCGTCGTCATGCCTTCCAGGGTAGCCAAGGTGGTGCCTTTCACCAGGGGCGTGCGTCGGTTGCAATCGGTCTTGCACGGCGGTGCCGCAAACAGGGCCTTGTACGGCACAGGCGGCACGCGCTTCGCGGTGGATCTGGGATCAGGGTGCGGTGGCGTATTGGAGGTACCGCGTCCAGTCGCTTCGCGCACTGGGAGGTAAGGGCCCTGCGGGGCCTTGGAATCCCGTATGCGGACGAGAGAGGCGGATCGACGGCCTCGCCCTCGTCGTCCGTCCGCTGCTCTGCGTGTCCGTCCTCGGTCATGTCACGCCACCCCTCTCGTGCCCGTACTCAACGGGAGACATGACGCCACGTCACCGCTGACGTGCCGTACAGCGGCGAGCCCGTACCGGTACGGAGCCGTGTCGTACCGCCCGTTTCCCTCGACCCATCATCACCGTTCGGACACGCTCCGTCACGTGAGATCCGAGATTGTCCCGCCCGAAATCGGCGCGCCCGTACACGAGTTCGCGCAGCTCTTCAGCTCGACCCCGCGAGGCGCCCGCCTCGCCCGGCTGATGGGCGCGCAGCAACTGGCCACGTGGGGCTGGCCGTACGACGACGACGTCTCCCGTACGGGGACGCTGCTCATCGCGGTGCTGGCGGCCAACGCCGCCACCCACGGCCGTGTGCCCGGCCGCAGCTTCCGGCTGCGGCTGCGTACGGGGCCGGGACTGCTCTTACCGGCGACGTTGCGGATCGAAGTCTCGGACGCCCACGACGAGTTCGGTCCGATGCGGCCCGAACTCCCCGTCGGCGAGGCCGAGTCGGGGCGCGGGCTGCTGCTCGTGGAGGCGCTGGCGAGCCGGTGGGGAGTGGTGCCGCGCCCGCCGTCGGGCAAGACGGTGTGGGCGGATCTCGTACTGGACCGGGGGCGCCGGAACGGCGCGTCCGCACCGTCCGTACCCCCGGAGGCGCCCTTCGTCTGACGGTGACGCGGCGGCACGCCCCCCCACGGGCGTCGCACACGGACGCGGAGGAAAGTGCTTACAGGCGGAGGCTCGGTGTAAGCGTTCTCCTCCGCCGGCCCCGGGCCGTGAACCACCCGTAACTGCCGGGCGCCGCACGTCAGTTGAACGCTATGTCCTCGCACCGCTTCACGCTGCGCCGGATCGAGGCGCGGTCGACGCCGAGCAGCGCGGTGAGCCAGATGCCGTTCTGGACGATGTCGATGTCGGCGGCCCGTTTGTTCGCCTCCGCCCGCGACAACTGCGGCCGGGCCGCGCGGATGAGCGCCGCGAGGCCCTTCCGGTAGCGCTTCTGCGCCGCGGTGTTGATCTCCTCGAAGTCCGGGTGCGCCTGCGCGATCGCCCACAACTGGAGGCGGAGGGAGAGGTATGCGGTCGTCAGATACTCCGCGTCGGCGATGCGGCGCAGCGCCGCGCGGAGGTTCTGCTCCGGGCTGCGGGCCGGGTCCGGTTCGACCATGGCCACGTCGTCCTCCTCGATGCGGCGCAGCGCCGCACTGATGAGGGTGACCTTGTCGTCGTAGTAGTAGTGGACCAGCCCGAGCGCGACGCCCGCCTCGCGCGCCACCGCGCGCATGCTGACGCCCGAAATGCCGTGCTGCGACAGGAGAGCGATGACGGCGTCGAGGATCCGCTCCTGCCTGCCGACCTTCTTCTCCAGTTCCGCGACCGTCTCGCTCACGCGGGCGATACTAGTCGCGCGGGCTGCCGTCCCGACGCAGTCGTCCCACCCAGCCGTTCCACCCGGGAGACGGTCTCCCGGGCGGCCTTGCCGGGCGGGCCCGCGGACGGGGAGGTCCCAACATGGCCAGCAAGCTGACGGAGCTCGCGATCGACTGTACGGATCCGGGCGCTCTCGCCCGGTTCTGGTGCGCGGTCCTCGACTACGAGGTGCTGGAGGAGAACGACGACGAGGGGACCGTCACCATCGGCTCGCTCTCCGCGCCCGATGCCCGCGCCCAAGTGGGCCCGGTGCCGCCGCCGTTGACGTTCGCGCGGGTGCCCGAGGGCAAGACCGGCAAGAACAGGCTCCACCTCGACGTCAACGCGACCGACAGGGAGCAGGACGCGGAGGTGCAGCGCCTGCTCGGTCTGGGGGCCCGGTACGCCGAGGTCGGGCAGAGCGGCGAGGAGAGCTGGGTCTGTCTCACCGATCCGGAGGGGAACGAGTTCTGCGTGCTGGCGGGGCGCTGCCCCTGACGGGCGGTCCCTGGCCGACCGTCAGGCCGGGGGCCGGGCAGCGCGGGAGCTGTTTCCGGACGTCCAGTGCTGTGACCGGGAAGGTCCACCGGGTTGGGTTTCGCACTGGGTGCCCATCGGCCGGTCGGATGTGAGGACACATCCGCGGAAGCGCCCGCACCCGCAGCCCGCACCCGCAGCGAGAAGGTATCCGCTGGGGCGGACGCGACCTGGCTGCCGCGGCCTGACCACCGCGCCGGACGCCACGGTCACAGCTCAGCGTTCTGTCGCGAACCTTCCCTCAAGCAGGGGGCACCCGGCAGGCAGAGACTTCGAAGACGACTTCGAGACCGTCCTCTTCGTCCCACTGTTCTCCGACCTCAACGAAGCCGAAGCCCGAGATCGTGGCCAGGGACGCCACGTTGTCCGGGCTGATCGTCGCCCGCACGGTCGTGACTGCGGGTTCGGCTGCTGCCCGGCGCAGCAACTCGGTCAGCGTGGACCGGGCATATCCCCGGCGACGGAAGGCGGGAGCGACGGAGTAGCCGATCTCGACCATGCCGACCTCATCGGGCGGTCCGTGGAACCCGGCATGTCCGACGACGAGACCCTTGTCGCCGACGACCGCCTGCCGCACCATCCACCGCGCATGGCCGGGATCGGCGGCCATCTGGTCAAGCCGGAACTGCCACAGCCACCGTGCCCTGTCGGTTACGAAGTACTCGGTCAGCGAAACCCCGGCCGTCCTGCTGGCTCCGGACAGGTCTCCAGCCAGCAAAGCGGACATCGCCCCGTCGGACAGTTCGACGAAACGGACACGTTTCGGGCTCCGCGTGAGCGGTCTCCAGCGATCGGCTCCATCTGTCACCCGCGGATGCTCGCCGACTGATCCGAAAGGTGTCCAACCATTTCGCAGCAGCCCGGCAACCAGCGTGTGACACCATCCACCACCACTCACCCCGGTGAAGGCTCATGGTCACGGCACTACCGCCCGTCCGTCGGCGGCTGCCCCCGGTGTTCGCGGGCGAGGGCGATCAGCCCGGTGAGCAACGCGTCGCGCTGCCGGGAGAGTTCGTCGACCGAGCGGGATCCGGTGACCGGGCGGAGCCCGTCCACGAGCCGCCGGGCCGTGGGCCCGTCCAGATACGGCCCTCCCAGGTCGTCGAACCAGCGGTTGAAGCTGTCGGCGTAGCGCTCGCAGAAGTCCTCAAGTCCCCCGTCGCCGGCGCCCAGATGGAACAGCAGCGTCGGGCCCATCGCCGCCCACCGCAGCCCCGGTCCGGCCGAGACCGCCGTGTCGACGTCCTCGACGCTCGCCACGCCCTCCCCGACGAGATGGATGGCCTCGCGCCACAGCGCCGCCTGCAACCGGTTGGCGACATGGCCCGGAACCTCGCGCCTGACCTCGATCGTCACCTTGCCGGCCGACTCGTAGACGGCACGCGCCCGGTCCACGACGCCCGCCGCCGTACGGTCGTTGCCCATCACCTCGACGAGCGGGATGAGATGCGGAGGGTTGAAGGGGTGGCCGAGGACGAAGCGTTCCGGGTCCCGCCAGCCGCCCTGCATCTCGCTGAGGGTGAGGCCGGAGGCCGACGACGCGACGACCGTCCCGGCGCCGAGGGCGGGTTCGATGTCGGCGTAGAGGGCGTGCTTGAGGTCCAGCCGTTCCGGAACGCTCTCCTGGACGAACCCGGCTCCGTCCACCGCCGTACGGGCGTCGGCGCAGAAGCGCAGTCCCTCGGGATCGCCGTGCTCGGTCAGGCCCAGTTCCGTGAGGACGGGCCAAGCGCTCTCGACCGCCTGCCGCACCCGGTCCTCCGCGCGGGGATCGGGGTCGAAGACGGCGACGGACTTTCCGGCGGCGAGGAACAGCGCGGTCCAGCTCCGGCCGATGACGCCGCCGCCGAGGCTCGCGACATGGGTGACGCCGCCGGTCCCGTCCGTCCCGCCGTCCGCGTCCGGCCGGTTCAACTCGTCCGGGCCGCTTGCCGGTTGCTCAGAACGCGACACGGTCCGCTCCCTTCAGGGCCAGCCGGCGGCGGGCCTCGGCCGGGGTCGCGACCGTACGTCCGAGGGACTCGACGATCGAGCGGATCTTGGCGACCTGCGCGGCGTTGGACGGGGCGAGTTCGCCGGGGCCGATGAAGAGGCTGTCCTCCAGGCCGACCCGCAGATTGCCGCCGAGCATCGCGGCCTGCGTCGCGAAGGGCATCTGATGGCGGCCCGCGGCGAGCACCGACCACTCGTAGTCGTCGCCGAAGAGCTTCTCGGCGATGGTGTGCATGTGCACGAGGTTGTCCAGATCGGCGCCCGCGCCGCCGAGGACGCCGAAGACCATCTGCACGAAGAAGGGCGGCTCGATCCAGCCCTGGTCGATCAGCCAGGCGAGGTTGTAGAGATGGCCGAGGTCGTAGCACTCGAACTCGAAGCGGGTGCCGTGCGAACCGCCCAGCTCCTTCACGATGTACTCGAGGTCGGCGAAGGTGTTCTTGAAGACGAAGTCCCGTGTCATCTCCAGGAATTCGGGCTCCCAGTCGTGCTTCCAGCTCTCGTACCTCTCCAGCATCGGGAAGATGCCGAAGTTCAGGGAGCCGACGTTGAGGGAGGCCATCTCGGGAGACGTGGCGACGGCCGCGCGGAGCCGCTCCTCCCGCGACATCCCCAGTCCGCCGCCCGTCGAGACGTTGACGACGGCGTCGCACGCGGCGGAGATCCGCGGCAGGAACTGCTGGAAGAGCTCCGGCCGGGGGTCGGGGCGGCCGGTCTGCGGATCGCGGGCGTGCAGATGGATCACGGCCGCGCCTGCCTCGGCGGCCTCGACGGACGCCTGGGCGATCTCCTCGGGGGTGACCGGCAGATGCGGTGACATCGTCGGGGTGTGGATGCCACCGGTGGGGGCGCAGGTGATGATGACCGGCTCGGGCACGGGAGCCTCCCTACGGAGTGGACGGGCCTACGGGGCGGACGGGCCTTCGCAGTTAGGGGTCTGCGGAGTCGAGGGTCTGCGGAGCGGACGGTGCGCGTCCGCGGCCGCGGACGTGGGCGTGGGCGCGTGATCAGGACGGGCCCGTACCGGCCGCCAGCGCGCGGTACGCCTCCAGGACGAGGCCGTGGAAGTGGTGCACGCCGTGCTCGGAGAGCCCCGGCGCCCGTTCCGGGTCGTAGACGATCCGGCCCTGGTCGAAGGCGGGGCTGCGCATCCCGCGCTGGACGCTCTCGACCAGACCGATGTCCTGCACCTGAAGCACCTCGTCGATGTAGCGCACCGACTGCCGCTCGGCCTCGTTCAGTTCGGTGCTCTCCAAAAAGAAGTCCCAGGTCTCCAGGGTGCGTTCGGGCCCCGCGGGCAGGATCTGGAAGACCATGAAGTTCCCCCGCCCGGGATAGCGCAGCAGACAGGTGTTGGGCCACAGCCACCACACGGCGTGCTCCGTGACGGACGCGCCGGACACGTCGTAGGCGGTGTTCTCGGACGTGCCCGCGTCCGCGAAGTGGCTCGACCAGATGCCGTGGGTCTTCACGTCGTAGGTGTCCATGTCGACGAGCGACACGAACTCCTTGTGCGCGATGTGGCAGTGGTAGCACTCCAGGAAGTTGTCGACGACGTTCTTCCAGTTGGTCTCGACGTCGTAGTGCAGCCGCTTGGCGTGCGTGAGCCCGGCGACGTCCGGTGCCCGCTGCGTGATCTCCGCGGCCAGGTCGGGTGCCTGCGCGGCGAGCGGCAGGGCGTCCGGGTCGAGATTGACGTAGACGAAGCCGCAGAACTCCTCGACCTGGACCCGGTCCAGGCAGACGTCCCCCTTCTCGAACGTCTCCATCCGGTCAGTGCGCCGTGCCGCCAGCAGGGCACCGCTCAGGTCGTAGGTCCACGCGTGGTACGGGCACACGATGGTGCCCGTCTTGCCCGAGCCGGAGAGCAGTTCGTGCGCGCGGTGCTTGCAGACGTTGTAGAAGGCGCGCAGCTCGCCGGAGCGGTCGCGGACGACGGCCACCGGCATCTCGGCGACCGTCGTGGCGACATAGCTGCCGGGCCGGGCCAGCTTCTCGACATGGCAGACCCACTGCCACGTCCGCGCGAAGATCGCCGCCAGATCCGCGGCGTGCCACTTGGGATCGGTGTACGCCTCGGCGCGCAGGGACATCGAGCGCGCCGGGTCCTCGTCGTAGCCGGTGGCGACGGCCGCGACCTCGGCCGTGGAGACAGCAGTCATGGCGACGACGATAGGCGCGGTTGGACGAGCGTTCAATGCCTCGTATGAACGGTCGTCCAAATTCCGGGGTGCGGGGCAGGGGTGGGCGGTGCGGTGGTGCCGCCGTGCCGGACAGGACCGCCGGGCCCGGCGAGGTGGCAACTTGCGTACGGTGACGGGGAGTTGGGGCGGCGGCGATGGAGCCGGGAGACGAACTCCCGGCCCGGGGGGAGCGAAATCGCACAACTATGCACGCGGTGTATAGATCTCGGATACGGTGATGCGCGCCCGGCCGCAACGCAGCGGCCCCCAGGATCCTGGCCCGTGCCAGGACCGGTGAGGAGGACGCACGTGCACAGAAAGAGACTGAAGCTCTCGCTCGCCGCAGTCGCCGGAGCCGCCACCCTCGTCGTAGCCTTCCCGGCCTCGGCGCTCGCCGAACCGCCGCAGGCGCTCGCGGAGAACGCCTCGGAGCAGGAGAAGACCTTCGAGCCCGCGTACGACTACGACAAGGACGGCTGCTACGCCACTCCCGCCATCGGCCCCGACGGCACCCTCGCCGAAGGGCTCGACCTCGGGGGCGACGTCAACGGCAACTGCCGGGACGAGTCCGACCTCGACAACACCAACGTCTACTCCCGCGAGAAGTGCAACAACGGCTGGTGCGGGATCGTCTACGCCTCGTACTTCGAGAAGGACCAGGTCTCCGCGGGCGGCGGCAGCGCCGGGCACCGGCACGACTGGGAGCACATCGTGGTGTGGGTCAAGGACGGCACGGCCGAGTACGTCGCGACCTCCGCACACGGCGGGTTCACCGTCCACAAGCCCTCCGACCTGCCCTGGGACGGCACCCACCCGAAGGTCGTCTATCACAAGGACGGCGCGAGCACGCACGCCTTCCGCGCCGCGAAGAACGACGGCGGCGACGAGCCGCCCGAGAACCACAAGGGCACCTGGCAGCGCCCCGCCGTGGTCGGCTGGGACGGCTACCCGGAGGGCCTGCGGGACACGCTCACCGGAGCCGACTTCGGCGACGCGACGCTCGGCATCCGGGACGACACCTTCGCGGACCATCTGGCGGACGCGAAGCCGGACGACATCCCCTTCGACCCCGCGGCCTGACCGCCGCGCGGTACGAACGCGGGTCCGCCGCCCCGGAGTTCGGGCCATGGAGTGCCGCTCCGGGGCGGCGCGGCCGGCGGCGGGCCGCCGGTACTGTCCACGGGTGCCCATATCGTGGCTTCCACGATATGGTGCCGCCATGGCATCGAGAGGCATGACGCAGACGGCGTTCTTCGTCCTCGTCGCACTCACCGACGAGCCGCGCCACGGGTACGGCATCGTGCAGGAGGTCGACGCGCTGTCCGACGGACGCGTACAGCTCCGGATCGGCACGCTCTACGGAGTCCTGGACCGGCTGGCGGCCGACGAGTTGATCGAGCTGGACCGCGAAGAGGCACACCAGGGCCGGCTGCGGCGCTACTATCGGCTGACGGACGCCGGTGAGGCGGCGCTCGCGGACGAGGCGGAGCGCATGGCGGAGGGCGCGCGCACCGCGGCCCGTCGCGTGGAGGGCCGCCGCGGGGGAGCGGGCAAGCAGCCGCCCGGCGCGGTGCGCCCCGGTCTCGCGGGAGGCGGCGCATGACGTCGCTGCTGGAGACGCGCTACCGCAGGGTGCTGCGGATGCTGCCCGCCTCCTACCGCGCCCGGCGCGAGGAGGAGATGGTCGACACCTACCTCCAGGACTTCGACGAGTACGAGCAGGACGAACTGCGGCCCGCCTGGCGGGAGGTGGCCAGCATCGCCGCGCTCGCCGTGCGGACCCGTACGGGCGGTCCGGGCGCCGCTCCCCGCCATGTCCTCGCGGGCGCGGCCCTGCGGCTCTTCGCGCTCATGAGCGTCCTGCTGCACGGCGCGCGCGAACTCACCGACCGTGCGCTGTCGTTGGCGTACGTCAGCGGGGCGCCCGCGGACGACCGGGCGCTCTTCCTCGGCATGTTCGACGGTCACGACGGTGTGCCGTCGGCGGTGCGCGCGGCCTGTCTGTGGCTGCTGCCGCTGTGCTGGGTCGCGGCGTACGCGGCGCTGCTGCGCGAGCGCAGGCGGCCCGCTCTCGTCCTGGCCGTCCTCGCGGCGCTGCCCGGACTGATGCCCGCCGTGGACTGGGCGGCGGGGCTGCCGGTGCTGATCGACGGCTACGACGTCGCGTTCGCCGCGTCCGGCTGGCTCACCGTCCTCGCCCTGGGTTGCGCCGTCCACGAGGACGCGCCGCCCGCGCGGCTTCCGGCGGTGCCGCCGGGGCTGGCGCTGATGGGGGTCTGCGTTCTGATGGGCGGCTCGCTCGTGGTGTGGCCCGAGGGCTTCGACTCGGTCTGGTCGAGTGGCGTCGCGTGCGTCGTGGCCGGTGTGGTGTGGTGCGCGGCACGGGTACGCGGCGCCGCCGCCGATCCCGCCGTGCCGCTGGCCCTGGGTCTGCTGACCCTGCTCGTACTGGCCGAACGCGCGGGCATGCTCGCCCTGTTGGCCGAGAGCCGGGTGCCGGCGTCGCTGCTGTACGGGGCGGGTGCGCAGACCGCTGCGCTCGCGGTGCTCACCGTGGTGCTGGGCGTCGCCGGGGCGCGTCTCGTACGGCGCGGCCAGGGGGCGTACGCGGCGCACGGCGAGCGCGGCGCGCTGGAGTAGCACCCGGCTCGTCATGTGCGCGCGGGCGGCGGCGAGTTCGTGCCGCCGCCCCCCGCGTCCCTCTCGGCGCCGTTCCTCTCGGCACCGGCCCCCTCGGTGCCGCGTGCCTCGCCCGCCTGCCGTGACTGCTCGACGATCCGTTGCAGCGCGGCGACATGGCCCTCCAGCGCACCGCGTCCGGAGGCGCTCAGACTCAGCCACGTACGGGGGCGCTTGCCCACGTAGCCCTTCTCCGCCTCGACGTAGCCCTGCTTGCTCAACGTCGTGACCTGCTTGGAGAGCGCCGAGTCGGAGAGCCCCACCGAGTCGCGCACCCACCCGAACTCGGCCCACTCGGTGGCCGCGAGCAGCGACACGATGGACAGACGCGTGGGGTCGAGCAGGACCGGGTCGATGTCGGTGTGCGTCATGGGCGGACGGTGCCCGTCGTGTGCTGCGTGCGCCGGCCGGCCGACAGCATGGCCCGCTCCAGGGCGGGAGCGAAGAAGATCACGACGGCCCCCAGCATGGCGCCGAGCGCGGTGTGCCAGTACGGCAGATCCAGACGTGCCCCGGCGAGCCCGACCCCGAGCCCCAGCAGCACGATCACCAGAGGTATCCAGCGGGCGTAGGCGGCCTTGCCCCGCAGGGCCGCCTTCCTGTCGACGCGGGCGGAGCGGCCGAGCGCGCTCGATCCGCGCCGTGTCCGCAGCAGCAGCGTGTACGCGATGACCAGCACCGCAAGTCCGATGGAGATCCAGGAGTTGGCGTCGTCGCCGAGGAAGTCGCGGGCGGCGAGATCGCCGAAGAGCAGCAGGCCGATCACCAGACGCACCCAGAGCGCGTCGCTCGTACCGCCGCCGATGGCCTGCTCCTCGCGCTGCCCGACCTGGTCCAGGGCGCGGGCCGCCTCGTCGGGTGTCGGACGCTGTCCCGTCATCGTGACCACTCCTGTTTCCTTCGGTGGAATTACTTTCCTGAGTGGAAAGTAGCAGCGCGATGTCTGGCGCGGCAAGTACTTGCCTGAAGGGAAAGTGTCCTGGACCGACGGGAGTTGGGGCAGCCGTCCGTGCCGGGGGCCGTGTGGCCGTGGCGATGTCCCGTACGTCCGTACGGAGTTGGGCGGGGCCGGGGGATGGGGCCGGGTGATGCGGAGCGGCTACGGGGCGTCGTCCCGTACCGCCGTGCCCCACTCCCACATGCTGTGCATCACCGGCTCCAGGGCCCGGCCCCGCGCCGTGAGCACGTAGTGAACTCGCGGCGGCCAGCCGGGAGTCCGGTGCCGTTCGACGACGCCCGCGGCGGTCAACTGCGCGAGCCGGTCGGAGAGGACCTTGTCCGAGAGGGCCGGCAGCGCGCCGGGCAGTTCGGAGTACGCGGCCTGTCCGCGGCGCAGCAGTTCGCGCAGGACCAGCGGCGTCCACCGGCCGCCCAGCGTGGCGAGGGTGACGTCGACGGGGCAGCGCGGTTCACTGCCCGGGGGAACGAGGCGGTCCTGCGGACAGTCCGCCAGCGGACCGCTCCGCGCGTACGGCCGCCCGTGTCCAACCGTTTGGTGAGTCACGAAAGCCCCTCCTAACGTCCCGTTCCCGACGACCCGTCCGCTCGCCTCCAGGGGGCCCGATGCGCATCCACCACCTCAACTGCGGCTCGCTGCGGAAGATTCCACTGCCCGGCGACGAGGCCGCGTCGGTCGGGCCTGCGGCGGACGAACCCGGCCGCGAAGCGGCCCTCGTGTGCCACTGCCTGCTGATCGAGACGCCGTCGGACGGGCTGGTGCTGGTCGACACCGGTCTGGGCACCGCCGACCGCCGGGACCCGGACGCGGCGCTCGGCGCCGACTGGGTCGCGTACGCGCAGCCCGCGCTGGACCCCGAGGAGAGCGCGCTGCGGCAGGTCGTACGCCTCGGGTACGCGCCGCAGGACGTACGGCACATCGTCCTGACGCACCTGCACCGCGACCACACCGGAGGGCTGCCCGACTTCCCGCACGCGCGGGTGCATGTGCACCCCGAGGAGTACCGGGCTGTCACCGATCCCGCCGCTCCGCACCACGTCCACAGCCTGGAGCGCTTCATGTCCGCCCACCGGGCGCACGGTCCGCTGCTGACGCCGGCGCCGGTCCCCGCGGAAGGGGCGGAGGAGGGAGACGGCACCTGGTTCGGCTTCCGGGGCGCGGCGTATCCGCTGGGCGTGGAGCGGGAGTTGGCGATCGTGCCGCTGCCCGGCCACTCCGCCGGGCACGCGGGCGTCGCCGTACGCGGCGACGACGGCAGGTGGCTGCTGCACGCGGGAGACGCGTACTTTTACCACGGCGAACTGGAGCAGACCCCGCCCGTCTCCCACCCCGTGCTCGACCCCGTACAGCAGGGCGCACAGACCGACGCCGCGGCCCGCGTCGCCACCCGCGACCGGCTGCGGGAGCTGCGCCGCGAACACCCGGACGAGGTCACGGTCTTCAGCGCGCACGACCCGTGGGAGCTGGCCCGGTTCCTCCCGGACGGAGGGACGGACGCGGCCGGGTCCCGCGGCCTTCCCGACACCCGCGACGAGCGCCGGAGCCGCCGATGACCGCCGAGCCCTTCCCCCTGGAGCCCTTCCCCCTGGAGCACGTCCCGATCCACGTCCCCGACCAGGTACTGGAGGATCTGCGCGACCGTCTCGCACGGACCCGTCCCCCGGTGGACGAGGCCAACGAGGACTGGTCCTACGGCGTCCCCCGCAGCTATCTGGAGGAACTGGTCGCCTACTGGGCCGACGGGTTCGACTGGCGCCGGGCCGAGGCGGCCCTCAACGCCTATCCGCAGCACCGGGTCACCGTCGACGGCGTCCCTGTGCACTTCCTGCGCAAGCCCGGCCGCGGCCCCCGTCCGATCCCGCTGATCCTCAGCCACGGCTGGCCCTGGACGTTCTGGCACTTCTCCAAGGTGCTCGACCCGCTCGCCGACCCCGGCGCCTTCGGCGGCGACCCCGCCGACGCCTTCGACGTCATCGTCCCCTCGCTGCCCGGCTTCGGCTTCCCCGGACCGCTCACCGGCTTCCCCGACGTCAACTTCTGGAAAGTCGCCGATCTGTGGCACCTGTTGATGACCCGCACCCTCGGCCACGACCGGTACGCGGCGGGCGGCTGCGACATCGGCGGCCTGATCTCCAGCCAGCTCGGCCACAAGTACGCCGACCACCTCTACGGCATCCACATCGGCTCCGGGCTGCCGCTCGACTTCTTCAACGGGCCGCGCGCCTGGGACTTCGCCCGCGGACGCCCGCTCACCGACGACCAGCCCGACGACGTCCGCGCCCGCATCGTCGAACTCGACCGCCGCTCGGCCGTCCACCTCAGCGCGCACATGCTCGACGGCGCCACCCTCGCCCACGGACTCAGCGACTCGCCCGCCGGGCTGCTGGCCTGGCTGCTGGAGCGCTGGAGTGCCTGGAGCGACAACGGCGGAGACGTCGAGTCCGTCTTCACCAAGGACGACCTGCTCACCCACGCCACGATCTACTGGGTGAACAACTCAGCGGCCACGTCGATGCGTTACTACGCCAACGCCAACCGCCACCCCTGGACGCCCTCCCACGACCGCACCCCCGTCGTGCAGGCACCGGCCGGTCTCACGCTCGTCGGTTACGAGAACCCGCCCGGCGTCCACACCGCCGAACAGCGCGTCCGGTGGTTCGAGAACAGCCCGCAGGCCGCCTGGTTCCACCACGTCAACGTCACCGCCCACGAGCGCGGCGGCCACTTCATCCCCTGGGAGGTCCCGGGAGCCTGGGTGGACGATCTGCGCCGCACCTTCCGCGGCCTCCGGCCCTGAACTCCGCGGCACCGACGGCCTGTCGGGCCCCACCGCGACCGTGCGTGCGTGAACTCGCGGCTCGGCGCTACGGCTTGACCGATCGGTAGTAGTGCCGCGCCCCGCGGTGCAGCGGCAGCGGCGCGGTGTAGATCGCCGTACGGCGGTCGACCTTCTGGGCCGCGTGGACCTTCTCGCCGATCTGGTCGCGGCTGTTGAGCACCGCGCGCGTCATGCCCTCCGTGAGGGCCGTGTCCGTACGGTCCGTCGTCACCAGCAGATTGGCGACCGCGACGGTGTTGACCGGCTCGCCCTGCTGCACCGCCGGATAGGCGTCGGCGGGCATCACGGCGGCGCGGTAGTGGCGGGTCTCCGGCTGGAGCGCGTGCAGCTTCTCCACCAGGTCGCCGAGCTGGACGAGCTGGATGTTGGTACGGGCCGACAGGTTCTCGATCGCGGTGGTCGGCAGGCCCCCGGACCAGAAGAACGCGTCGATCTTGCCCTTCTCCAGCAGGTCCGGCATGCGGTCGATGCCCTGGCGCACCGCGTGCACGTCCTTGTCGACGTCCAGGCCCGCCGCTTTCAGCAGCCGCCCCGCGATGAGGTTGACCCCGGAGCGCTCCTGGCCGACGCCGACCCGCATCCCCTTGAGGTCCTTCGCGCTGCGCACGCCCGAACCGGCCGGGACGACGAGCTGGATGTAGTCGTCGTAGAGCCGCGCGCACGCGCGCAGCCGGTCCGAGCCCGGTTCCTTGCCGTCGCGGTAGGTGGCCACGGCGTCGGAGGCCGCGATGGTGAAGGAGGCCTTGCCCGAGGTGACCATGTCCAGGTTCTGCACCGAGCCCTGGCTGGGGAGCAACCGCACGCGTACATCGGGCAGTTCGCGGTGCAGCCGGTCCTTCAGCAGGGAGCCGTAGCGCGCGTACACGCCGGTCGGTACGCCGGTGGCGAAGGAGACGGTGCCGCTGGGGGAGGAGCTGCCGGCGGGCACCAGCCACCACAGCAGCACCCCGAGCACGACGGCCACGGCCGCGGCGGCGCGCACGACGTACCGCCGCTGCGGGCGCGGGACGCGACCGTCGAGGCGCGTGAAACGGCGGAGGCTCACCATGGACGGTGATCGTGCCAGCCGCGGGCGCCGGATGCGAGACGCGATATCAGCTCGATACGGAGGCGACAGCGGAATGCGGCCCTCCGCCGGCCTCCCGCCGGTCTCCCCGCCCGTTCCCGTACGGCCTGGATCCGTACAGTACGGATCCGTACGGCCCGGCACGCGCCGGACCTGGGCTCACCGCGGGCGCAGCCCCCACAGCAGCCGCTCGACCGCGTCCGGTACGACGCTCTCCAGCTCCTCACCGGCGAGGATCCCGCTGTTGGCCATGGCGGCCAGCCCGTGCAGCGTCGCGAGTGCCACCTTCGCCAGCGACTCCGGGTCGCCCGGGACCAGTTCGCCCGCCTCCTGCGCCGCCGAGATCACCCCCAGCGCCACGGCGAACGCCCGCTCCGCCGCCTCGTACACCGGCTCGGCGCCCTCCCGGTGCTTCCCCGCGTACATCAGCTCCAGCAGCGCCGCGTGCCGCGTCGCGAAGAGGACGTACGCGCGGGCGAGGGCGTGGAACCGCGCGATGGAATCCGGCTCGGCCTCGCGCACGGCGTCGTCGAGGTCGCGGCCGAGGCGTGCGAACCCGTCCTCGGCGAGCGCGTCCAGCAGCGCCTGCCGGTCGCCGAAGTGGCGGCGGGGTGCGCCGTGGCTGACGCCTGTGGCGCGGGCCAGTTCGCGCAGGGAGAGCGCCTGTACGCCCCGCTCGCGCAGCGTCTCCTCGGCCCGTATCAGGAGGGCGGAGCGGAGATTGCCGTGGTGGTAGGAGCGGGCACACATGGCGGCAGAGTATCCGACCGCCCCAGGTCAGCGGCCCGGTACGGGCGGGAGAGGGCGGCCCGTACCGGCGGGGAACGGCGGCGCGCGGGGCGGGAGTTGACGAGGGATGTTGTCACTGACTACATTCGTTGCCATGAAGACCACCCCCTGGACCGCACAGCAGCTTCCGGACCTGACCGGCCGCACCGTCGTCGTCACCGGCGCCAACAGCGGCCTCGGCCTCGTCACCGCCCGCGAGACGGCCCGCGCCGGCGCGCACGTCGTCTTCGCCGTACGGGACACCGCCCGCGGCGACACCGCCGCCGCGACGGTGCACGGCAGCACCGAGGTGCGCCGCCTCGACCTCGCCGACCTGGCCTCCGTACGCGCCTTCGCCGAGGAGTGGCAGGGCGAGATCGACATCCTGATCAACAACGCCGGTGTGATGGCGATCCCCGAGCGCCGCACGGCCGACGGCTTCGAGATGCAGATCGGCACCAACCACATCGGCCACTTCGCGCTCACCAACCTCCTCCTGCCGCACATCACCGGCCGCGTCGTGACCGTCTCCTCCTTCGCGCACCGCTCGGGCCGCATCGCCTTCGACGACCTCAACTCCCGCAGCAAGTACAGCCGTTGGGGCGCCTACGGACAGTCCAAGCTCGCCAACCTGCTCTTCACCGCCGAACTGGCCCGCAGGCTGGAGGCCGTGGGATCGCCGGTCACCGCGCACGCCGCACACCCCGGCTACGCCGCGACGAACCTCCAGTCCCACTCCGGCAGCACGGTCGAGAACGCCTTCATGGCCGTCGCCAACCGGCTCGTCGCACAGTCGGACACCATGGGCGCCCTGCCCACGCTCTACGCCGCCACCCAGCCGCTGCCCAGCGGCAGTTACACCGGTCCCGGCAGGCTGATGGAGAGCCGCGGCCACCCCGCGCCCGCCCGCCGCAGCGCCGCCGCCCGCAACACGCGTGACGCCGAGCGCCTGTGGAGCCTGACCGAGAGCCTCAGCGGCGTCGCCTTCCCGCTCACCTCCGCGGCTCCCGGAAAGGGCTGAGCCCCTGCGGTCCTGGGCCCGGCCCGTACGGTCGGCGGGAGCCGTGAGCGGCCCGGGAGCGAGAGGCGTGCGCACCGTCCGAACGCGTACCCTGTCCGACTGAGATGACTGCGAAGACTTATGAGCTGCGGACGTTCGGCTGCCAGATGAACGTCCACGACAGCGAGCGGATGGCGGGCCTGCTGGAGGAGGCGGGCTATGTGCGCGCGCCCGAGGGCGCGGCGGGCGACGCGGCCCCCGCGGACCTCGTCGTCTTCAACACCTGCGCGGTGCGCGAGAACGCCGACAACCGCCTCTACGGCAACCTCGGCCAGCTCGCGCCCAAGAAGGCCGCACGCCCCGGGATGCAGATCGCGGTCGGCGGCTGCCTGGCGCAGAAGGACCGCGAGACGATCGTGAAGAAGGCCCCCTGGGTCGACGTCGTCTTCGGCACGCACAACGTCGGCAAGCTGCCGGTGCTCCTGGAGCGCGCCCGCGTCCAGGAGGAGGCGCAGGTCGAGATCGCCGAGTCGCTGGAGGCGTTCCCCTCGACGCTGCCGACGCGGCGCGAGAGCGCCTACGCGGCCTGGGTCTCCGTCTCCGTCGGGTGCAACAATACCTGCACGTTCTGCATCGTTCCGCAGCTCCGCGGCAAGGAGAAGGACCGCAGGCCCGGTGACATCCTCGCCGAGGTCGAGGCGCTGGTCGCCGAGGGCGTCACCGAGATCACGCTGCTCGGGCAGAACGTCAACGCGTACGGCTCGGACATCGGCGACCGCGAGGCCTTCGGCAAGCTGCTGCGCGCCTGCGGCCGGATCGAGGGCCTGGAACGCGTCCGCTTCACCTCGCCGCATCCGCGCGACTTCACCGACGACGTGATCGAGGCGATGGCCGAGACGCCCAACGTGATGCCGCAGTTGCACATGCCGCTCCAGTCCGGCTCGTCCCGCGTGCTGAAGGCCATGCGCCGCTCCTACCGGCAGGAGCGCTTCCTCGGCATCATCGAGAAGGTGCGCGCCGCGATGCCGCATGCGGCGATCTCGACGGACATCATCGTGGGCTTCCCCGGCGAGACCGAGGAGGACTTCGAGGAGACGCTGCACGTCGTGCGCGAGGCCCGCTTCGCGCAGGCGTTCACCTTCCAGTACAGCAAGCGGCCCGGGACGCCCGCCGCCGAGATGGACGGGCAGATCCCCAAGAAGACCGTCCAGGAACGGTACGAGCGGCTGGTCGCACTCCAGGAGGAGATCTCCTGGGAGGAGAACAAGAAGCAGGTCGGCCGCACCCTGGAACTGCTCGTCGCCGAGGGCGAGGGGCGCAAGGACGACGCCACGAGGCGGCTGTCCGGACGCGCACCCGACAACCGGCTCGTGCACTTCGCCCGTCCCCGGCAGCCGGTGCGCCCCGGCGACATGGTCACCGTCGAGGTGACGTACGCGGCGCCGCACCATCTGCTCGCCGAGCGCCCGCCCTCGGCGGTGCGCCGCACGCGGGCGGGCGACGCCTGGGAGGCACGGCAGGCCGCACCCGCGTCCGCCGGCGCGCAGGGGACGGGTGTGATGCTCGGGCTGCCCACCGTCGGCGCCCCCGAACCGCTGCCCGCCGACGCGGGCGGCGGCTGCTCGGTGTGCTGAACGGCCGCCGCACGCGGGCCTGTTGAGACGTCAACCGGGGCGCTGCGCCCCCACCGGTACGAGTCCGGATCGCATGGTTACGCAGAGCGACTTGCGGCGTTAGGCTGCGCGCCATGCTTGTCGCCGCCGCCATCTGCCCTTGTCCGCCCCTGCTCGTTCCCGAGGTCGCCGGAGCGGCGGCCCACGAGATGGACGCCGCACGCGCCGCCTGCGGCGAGGCGATCGACCGCCTCGCGGGCGCGCGTCCCGACCGGCTCGTCGTGATCGGACCGGCGGAGCAGGCCGCGCGGGGCCCGCACCCGCAGGGTTCGGTGGGCTCCTTCCGCGGCTACGGCGTGGAGTTGGAGGTCCCGCTCGGCAAGGGCGATCCCCCTGCCGACGCAAGGCCGTTGCCCTCGTCCCTGGCCGTCGGCGCATGGCTGCTGGAGCGCGCCGGATGGACGGCGGCGCCCGTCGAGGGCCTCGGCGTCGGCGAACCGCTCAGCCGTGCGCGGTGCGAGGAGTCCGGACGCGAACTCGCGGGCGGCACCGAGCGGTTGGCGCTGCTGGTGATGGGCGACGGCACCAACTGCCGTACGGTCAAGGCCCCCGGCTACTTCGACGAGCGGGCCACGGCCTTCGACGCGGCGGCGGCCCGTGCCCTCGGCGCCGCCGACGCCCGCGGACTGCTGGCGCTGGACGAGGAGTTGGCGTACGAGCTGAACGCCTCGGGCCGCTCGTGCTGGCAGGTGCTCGCGGGCGCCGCGGGCACGGCCGGCACCGACGACGGCGAGCCCGGGAACGGCAGCGGGCTGCGCGGCGAGCTGCGCTACGACGAAGCCCCGTACGGCGTCGGCTACTTCGTCGCCGACTGGACCTGAGCCCGGAGGACGAACCGGACGGCAAAGGGGCGGGGTGCGCGAACGGGCGTGCCCCGCCGGTCTCCCGGCGAGCACACGCCCGTGTCGGCGGCGTGCGGTCAGGAACCCTGCCGGCCCTTCCCGCCGCCGTGGCCGCCCTCGGAGCCACCGCCCTGGCGGCCGTACTTGTCGGTCTGCTCCTTGGCCTTCTGGGTGCCGGTCCGGATCTGGTCGCTGTACTTGCCCTTGGTCTTCGAGTCGGCCATGTCCGCGGCCTTGTCGATGCCCTTCGAGACCTTCTCGCTGTGCTGGCCCAGCATCCCCTTGACCTTGTCCATGAAGCCCATGGCGGCCACCTTCCTTCCGTCCGGTGTGCCTGTGCGGCAGTTCAGTTGCGGGCGTCGTCCGCGGCTTCGCTGTCGGCTGCACCGTCCGCTGACTGCTGCTTCGGGATGCCGACGTCCTCGGAACCGTCCCCGGCTCCCGCCGCCGCGACCTCCTCTTCCTTCGCCTTCCCGTCCGCCCCGGTCTCGGGGGCCGGGACGGCACCGGCGGCCGGCTTACGGGGCGAACCCGAAGAACGGCGCAGAAGTCTTGCAAACACGCCCATATCCACACTCCTGACCTTACTGACCCGGCGGCGATCCGGCGCACCGGGAACGAGCGCCCCCTCCCGCCGGGCGGCGGGACCGTACGGAATCCGGCTCTCCGAGCCTCTGCACAGGCAACGACGCCTGCGGGACCGCCGTAACGTCGCTCGTTCGAGTACGGAGCGATGCGCGGGGTTTGCGAGACTGACGGCGTGAACGCCGCCGATCCGCCTCCCTCACCGCCCGCCGCCTCTGCCGGGACCTCTGCCGGAACCTCCGCCGCGGCGCCGCCCGTCGTCGCCGTCGTCGGCCCGACCGCCGCCGGCAAGTCCGACCTGGGCGTCGCGCTCGCCCGCCGCCTCGGCGGCGAGGTGATCAACGCGGACTCGATGCAGCTCTACCGGGGCATGGACATCGGCACGGCGAAGCTCACACCGGGCGAACGCCGGGGCGTCCCGCACCGTCTGCTGGACATCTGGGAGGTCACGGACGCCGCCAGCGTCGCCGAGTACCAGCGCCTGGCCCGCGCCGAGATCGAGCGGCTGCGCGCCGAGGGCCGGGTCCCCGTCCTGGTCGGCGGCTCCGGGCTGTACGTACGCGGCGCCATCGACGCCATGGACTTCCCCGGCACGGACCCGCAGGTGCGCGCGCGGCTGGAGGACGAACTCGCCGCGCGGGGCTCCGGAGCGCTGCACGAGCGCCTCGCGGCGGCGGACCCGGCGGCGGCCCGCGCGATCCTGCCGAGCAACGGGCGCCGCGTCGTGCGCGCCCTGGAGGTCATCGAGATCACGGGCCGCCCCTTCACGGCGAACCTTCCCGGCCACGAGGCCTATTACGAGACGGTCCAGGTCGGCGTCGACGTGGACCGCCCCGAACTGGACGAGCGCATCGCGGCCCGCGTCGAGCGGATGTGGGCGGAGGGACTCGTGGAGGAGGTACGGGAGTTGGAGGCGGCCGGACTGCGCACGGGCCGTACCGCCTCGCGTGCGCTGGGTTATCAGCAGGTCCTGGCCGCGCTCGCCGGTGAGTGCACCGAGCGGGAGGCGCGGGAGGAGACCGTACGGGCCACGAAGCGCTTCGCGCGCCGCCAGGATTCCTGGTTCCGCCGCGACCCCCGCGTGCACTGGCTGAGCGGCGCACAAGCCGACCGGCCGGAACTGACCGGGAAGGCGCTGGCCCTGCTCGAAGGAGCGGTCACAGCCTGATCACGTCATGGCATCGGGACGTCCCGGGCGTCTTCCGGGGCCATACGGGCGTGCCATCATCGACCATCGATCGGTGCCTGAAGTCGTAGTTGGGAGGGCGGGTGGCGATGGAGGCCGGCCCTCGTGACAATGAGGAGACCGCCGTCGACGAGGTGGAGCGCTCCAGGTCCGTGCGACGTATCGACGGCCTCACGGGGCTCGACGAGCCCGCGGACGCCGCGCACCTCGGCAACGGTGAGGCACGTGCCGGCCGCGCCCGTCAGGACGAGCCGGAGGAGGCCCTTCCGCCGCGCGGCGGCCGGACTTCCGAGGATCTTGCTGCCGACGACCTCGCTGTCGGCGACCTCGCTTCCGACGACCCGGCGTCCGACGGTCTCGGCTCCGACGAGCTGTCCGCGGACGACCTCGCCGCGGACGAGCCGGACCCCGACGACGCACCGCCCGACGCCGACGGCGGCGACGTGGAGCCCCAGGAACTGCGCCCGCAGCGCAAGCTCCGGGTCTGGCAGCTCGCCCCCATCGTGGTGCTGAGCGCGCTCGGCTCGCTGATGTTCGCCTTCCCGCTCGCCTTCGAACCGGGCGGCGGCACCGGCGCCGTCGTCTCCATGCTCGGACTGCTGATCTGCGGCTGCGCGGCCGGCTGGGCCGTGCTCGCCGCCCGCCGTGCCGGGCTGTCCTGGCCGGGCCTGCCCGCGCCGGACTCCGGGGAGCGTCCGGACTGGCGGATCGCCGCCCTGTACGCGGCCGTCGTCGTCACCGTCGTGGTGCTCGCGATCTGGCGCGTGGCCAGGCTGCGGGCCTGACGCCCGGCCCGGCCGGAGCACGCCCCGCGGCGTACGATTCACGGCATGACCGGCGCACAGTCCGTGCCGTTCCTCAAGGGGCACGGCACCGAGAACGACTTCGTGATCCTCCCCGACCCGGACGGTCTGCTGGAGCTGCCCCCTCGGACGGTGGCGCGGCTGTGCGACCGCAGAGCCGGGATCGGCGGGGACGGACTGCTGCACGTCGTACGCTCCGCCGCGCACCCGGAGGCACGCGCGGCGGCCTCCGACGCCGAGTGGTTCATGGACTACCGCAACGCGGACGGCTCGGTCGCGGAGATGTGCGGCAACGGCGTACGGGTCTTCGTACGGCATCTGGAGCGCGCCGGTCTGGTCAAGCCCGGCGAGGTCCCCGTCGCGACCCGGGCCGGGGTGCGGCACACCCGTCTCGCGGAGGACGGCTCGGGCGTCACCGTCCGCATGGGACGCGCGGCGCTGCCCGGCGGCGATGTCTCGGTACGGGTCGCGGAGCGGCCGGAGGACGCTGCCCGTCCGGCGGTGCACGTGAGCATGGGCAACCCGCACGCGGTCGTCTTCGTCGGCGAACTCGCCGACGCGGGCGCCCTGTTGCAGCCTCCGCTCGTCGAGCCCGCCGCGGCCTACCCGGCCGGTGTGAACGTCGAGTTCGTCGCGGACCGCGGTCCGCGGCACGTCGCGATGCGCGTGCACGAGCGCGGCTCCGGCGAGACGCGTTCCTGCGGTACGGGCGCCTGCGCCGTGATGGTCGCGGCGGCACGGCGCGACGGTCTGGACCCGGTGGCGGACGGCGAGGACGCGACGTACACCGTCGAGGTGCCCGGGGGCACCCTCGTGATCACCGAACGGGCCGACGGCGAGGTCGAGATGACCGGGCCCGCGGTGATCGTCGCCGAGGGGCTGGTGGACCTCGGCCGGCTCGGGGCGTGAGGTTCCGTACGGTGTGCGGCCGATGCCCCGGTTCTGACGGCCGTTCAGCGCCCGCGTCCTCAACTCCCGGACGGTGCAAGGTCGCTCGGACGGGTGATCCGTTTCACGCTGCGCAGGACCGGGCCATCAGGGTGTGCTGGGATCGGTAGCATCGCTGGCCCGGAGCCAGCCGTGCACCGCCGGCGGCGGGCCCGGTGTGACCAGCTTGATCAACGCGGATCAGCAGGAGGTGCCGTGAGGAGTCTGCGCAGGCTCAGCCGCATGGCCCTGCTGGGCCAGACCCCCCGCCGCGACGGCCTGCCCGACGCGATGGAGCACGTGGCCAAGGTGCACCGCGCGCACTTCCCCGGAGCCGACCTCGGTGCGCTGCGCCGTGCGTATCTGCTGGCCGAGTCCTCGCACCGCGGCCAGATGCGCAAGAGCGGCGACCCGTACATCACGCACCCGCTCGCGGTGACCCTGCTGCTGGCCCAACTCGGCGCCGAGACCACGACGTTGACGGCCTCGCTGCTGCACGACACCGTCGAGGACACGGACGTCACGCTGGCGCAGGTGCGCGAGGAGTTCGGCGAGGAGGTCAGCTATCTCGTCGACGGCGTGACCAAGCTGGAGAAGGTGGACTACGGGGCGGCGGCGGAGCCCGAGACGTTCCGCAAGATGCTCGTGGCCACCGGGAACGACGTCCGTGTGATGTCGATCAAGCTCGCCGACCGGCTGCACAACATGCGCACGCTCGGCGTGATGCGCCCGGAGAAGCAGGTGCGCATCGCCAAGATCACCCGCGACGTGCTGATCCCGCTCGCCGAACGCCTCGGCGTCCAGGCGCTCAAGAGCGAGCTGGAGGATCTGACCTTCGCCATCCTCCACCCCGAAGAGCACAAGCTGGCACGGGAGTTGATCGCCGAGAACGCGCGCGAGCCGGATCCGCTGACGGGCGTCGCCACCTCCGTACGGCGGCTGCTGCGCGAGGCGGACATCGCCGCGCAGGTGCTCATCCGCCCCCGGCACACCGTCTCGGTGCACCGACTGCGGCTCAAACGCGGGGAGTTGGGGCCCTGCGACTTCGGGCGGCTGCTGATCCTGGTCGAGGAGGACGCCGACTGCTATGCGGTCCTCGGCGAGCTGCACACCTGCTTCACGCCGCTCGTCGCGGAGTTCAAGGACTTCATCGCCGCACCCAAGTTCAACCTGTACCGCTCGCTGCACACCGCGATCGCCGACGAGGACGGCCGGGTCGCCGAAGTCCTCGTCCGCACACGGCAGATGCACCGCGTCGCCGAGGCCGGAGTGATCGCGCTGGGCGACCCGCACGCCGCGGCCGCGGACGGCGAGAGCAGCGCCGAGCAGCCCGGCGGCCCCGACTGGCTCGCCCGGCTGCTGGAGTGGCAGAGCCACGCCACGGACACCGAGACCTTCTGGGCGGAGCTGCGGGACGAACTGGCGCAGGACGGCGAGATCACCGTGTACTGCGCCTCACCCGGAGCGGCGCCCGCGACCGGCGGGGGAGCCCTTCCGCTTCCCGCGGGCGCGACGTGCGTCGACGCGGCGTACGGGCAGTACGGCGAGGCCGCGCACCGGTGTATCGGCGCCCGCGTCAACGGACGCCTGACCGCGCTGAGCACCGCCCTGCGGGACGGCGACGCCGTGCAGCTCTTCATGGAGCCCGCCGCCGCTGCGGTGCCGTCCGGCCCCTCGCCGGAGTGGCTGGACCACGCCCGTACGCCCGCCGCCCGTATCGCCATCCGGCACTGGCTGGCGACCCACCCGGGCACTTCCGAGACGGAGAACGGGACGGGGAACGGTACGGATCCGCAGGCCGGGCCGGGCGCGGTCGCGGCGCCCCGCACGGAGGCGCACGCGGCGGCCCTGCCCGGCGCCGTGGGCCGTGCCGAGAGCGCGCGGGGACGCGAGTGCCACAGGGGAGCGGCGACGGCGAAGGGCTCCGACGGCGCGGCCGTGGCCTCCGTCGTCGCGGACGACCCGCATGCGGTCGTACGTCTCGCGGGCTGCTGCACGCCCGTACCGCCGGACAGCGTCACGGGGTTCGCGGTTCGGGGCGGTGCCGTGACCGTGCACCGCGAGAGCTGTCACTCGGTGGCCCGTATGACCTCCACGGGGCGGCGGCCCGTGCCGGTGCGCTGGGAGCAGGGCGCTTCCGGGTGCCGGGTGACGCTGCGGGCGGAGGCGCTGGGCCGGACTCATCTGCTGGCCGATCTGACCGAGATCATCGCGGCGCAGGGCGCGACCGTCGTCGCCGCCGAGGTCGAGCCGCCGCGCGAGCAGCGCGTCCTGCACACGTACACGCTCCACCTGCCCGACGCCGCCCAGCTTCCCGCGCTGATGCGCGCGATGCGCGGTGTGGCCGGCGTCTACGACGTGACGCGGGCCGCGCGTCCGCTGCCGGCACGCTGACCGTCCCGCCCGTTGCCGTGCGGGACTTCTTTCGGGTGTGCCGCTGATGTGCCGGACCGGGAGCCGTCCGGTGCGCTGATAGCACTCATGCATGGTCGACTCCTCTTCTCCCGTGAAAAGGCCCGTCCACACCTCCCTCCACCCCCTCCACGACCCCGCCGAAGCGCCCGTACCGGCCCGTGCCCGACGGCGCGGGCGGCTGCGCGGGCACGCGCGTACGTCCGCCGTCGTCGCCTGCGCCGTCCTCGCGCTCGCCGGCGCGGCACCGCCGGAGCCCGCGCCGCTCGGCGTCGGCGACCGTCTCTTCCCGCATCTGGGCAACCCCGGGTACGACGTGCGCGCGTACGACCTCTCCTTCCGCTACGGCGGCCGCAACACCGACCCCCTCGACGCCCGTACGGTCATCGACGCCCGCGTCACCGCGAAGGGCGGACTCCCGCGCTTCAACCTCGACTTCGCCTCCGGAACGGTGCGTTCGGTCACCGTCGGCGGACGTACCGCCCGCTACCGGCAGGCGGGCGAGGACCTGGTGGTCACCCCGGCCAGGGCCCCCGGCCGCGGCGAGCGGATGCGCGTCGTCGTCCGGCACACCAGCCCCACGGGGACCCGGGACGGCGGCTGGGTGCGCACCCGCGACGGGCTCGCCATGGCCAACCAGGCCGACGCCGCGCACCGCGTCTTCCCCGGCAGCGACCACCCTTCCGACAAGGCCCGCTTCACCGTCCGCATCACCGCCCCCGAGGCGCTGACCGCCGTCGCCAACGGACGGCTGCGCGGGACCGAGCGCCGCGGCAAGGACACACGCTGGACGTACGCCACCGCGCACCCCATGGCGACCGAGCTGGCCCAGGTCTCGATCGGGCGGTCCTGGGTGCGCCGTACGAAGGGTCCGCACGGGATCCCCCTGCGCGACGTGGTGCCGCTGCGCGACCGCAGGCAACTGGAGCCGTGGCTGAAGAAGACGCCCCGGCAGATGAGCTGGCTCGAACGGCGCCTGGGCACCTACCCGTTCGAGACGTACGGGGTGCTGATGGCCGACGCCACCACCGGCTTCGAGCTGGAGACCCAGACGCTGTCGCTCTTCGAGAAGCAGCTCTTCACCTCCCGTACCGTGCCCTCCTGGTACAAGGAGTCGGTCATGGTGCACGAGCTGTCGCACCAGTGGCTCGGCGACAGCGTCACCCCGGGCACGTGGGACGACCTGTGGCTCAACGAGGGCCATGCGACCTGGTACGAGTGGCTCTACGGCGCCGAGCGCGGCGGCCCCTCGCTGACCGAGCAGGCGAAGAAGGCGTACGAGAAGTCCGACGGCTGGCGCAAAACCCAGGGGCCGCCCGCCCGGCTGCACCCGCCGCGGCCCGGCAACAAGACCGACGTCTTCCGCGACAGCGTCTACGGCGGCGCGGCCGTCGCCCTCTACGCGCTGCGGGAGAAGATCGGCAACGAGGGCTTCGCACGTCTCCAGCGGGAGTGGATCACACAGCACCGCGACGGGAACGTCTCCACCGCCGACTTCGTCCGCCTCGCGAACGCCGTCGCCAAGAAGGATCTGACGGCGTTCCTCAAGGGGTGGCTGTACGGGAAGAAGACGCCGCCGATGCCGGGCCACCCGGACTGGCGCAGCTCCTGAACGGACCGCCGGATCCCCGTCGTTGCCGTACCGCGGGCCCCGTGCCCGCGGTACGGGAGCGGCGGCTGGCGCAAATCCGGGTGACGCGGGAGGGGGCGCGTGCCACCATTTCCAGCGGCACCGGACGTGCTTCGCGGGGCCGGGAGCGGGAATCAACACCGCCGTACGGGCGTTTGCCAGTGCAGGGAGCCCGGCAGTCCCGCCGCCCCGTGTCTCTCACTTCGACGTAAGGACCCAATGACCTTCTCCTCTTCTCTTCCTCACCATGGCCAGCGTGTCGCCGATTCCGACCGCCGAGCCGACGCCCTGATGGAAGAGGACGTCGCTTGGAGTGACGGGATCGACGGTGCACGTGACGGCGATCAGTACGACCGCAGCGAGCGTGCCGCGCTGCGCCGCGTCGCGGGTCTGTCCACCGAGCTGGAGGACGTCACCGAGGTCGAGTACAGGCAGCTCCGTCTGGAGCGCGTGGTGCTCGTCGGCGTGTGGACCTCCGGCACCGCACAGGACGCGGAGAACTCCCTCGCGGAGCTCGCCGCCCTCGCGGAGACGGCGGGTGCCCACGTCCTCGACGGGGTGGTGCAGCGGCGCGACAAGCCGGACCCGGCCACCTACATCGGCTCGGGCAAGGCACAGGAGCTGCGGGACATCGTGCTCGACAGCGGGGCCGACACCGTCGTCTGCGACGGTGAGTTGAGCCCCGGACAGCTCATCCACCTCGAAGACGTCGTCAAGGTCAAGGTCGTCGACCGTACGGCCCTGATCCTCGACATCTTCGCGCAGCACGCCAAGTCCCGAGAGGGCAAGGCACAGGTCTCGCTGGCGCAGATGCAGTACATGCTGCCGAGGCTGCGCGGCTGGGGTCAGTCGCTCTCCCGGCAGATGGGCGGCGGCGGCTCCGGCTCGGCCGGAGGCGGCATGGCCACCCGTGGCCCCGGTGAGACCAAGATCGAGACCGACCGGCGCCGGATCCGCGAGAAGATGGCCAAGATGCGCCGGGAGATCGCGGAGATGAAGACCGGCCGGGAGATCAAGCGGCAGGAGCGGCGGCGCAACAAGGTGCCGTCCGTGGCGATCGCCGGATACACCAACGCCGGCAAGTCCTCGCTGCTCAACCGGCTCACGGGCGCGGGCGTCCTCGTGGAGAACGCCCTGTTCGCGACGCTGGATCCGACCGTACGCAAGGCCGAGACGCCCAGCGGCCGCGTGCACACGCTGACGGACACCGTCGGCTTCGTCCGGCATCTGCCGCACCACCTGGTGGACGCGTTCCGCTCCACCATGGAGGAGGTGGCCGACGCCGATCTGATCGTGCACGTGGTGGACGGCGCGCACCCCGCGCCCGAGGAGCAGCTCGCCTCGGTACGCGAGGTGATCCGGGACGTGGGAGCCGCCGGCGTGCCCGAGATCGTCGTCGTCAACAAGGCCGACGCGGCCGACCCGTTGGTGCTGGAGCGGCTGCTGCGCGCCGAGAGCCGGGCGATCGCGGTCTCCGCGCGCACCGGACAGGGCGTCGAGGAGCTGCGTGCCCTCATCGACGAGGAACTGCCGCGTCCCTCCGTCGAGTTGGAGGCGCTCGTCCCGTACACCGAGGGCAAGCTGGTCTCGCGGGTGCACAGCGAGGGCGAGGTGCTCTCCGAGACGCACACCGAGGACGGCACGCTGCTCAAGGCACGGGTGCACGCGGAACTGGCGGCGGAGCTGCGCCGGTTCGAGCCGCAGCCGGCGGGCGGTCCGGCGCTGTAGGCGCAACAGCCGCACGGCGGCACGGTGACCGAGGGCCGCGGCCCGCCTCCCCATCGGACGGGGGAGGCGG
>NZ_LJGW01000384.1 GCF_001751255.1 Streptomyces nanshensis
GCCTCGGGGCGGCGCGCCCAGACCGCGGCCAGTTCGGTCTCGGGGCCCGCCGCGAGCATCCGGGCGTGCATCGTACGGGCCCAGGGCCCGGCTCCGACGAGGCCGACCCGCACCGGGTCGCCCGTCCACGGCGCCGACGGACCGGTCCGCGCTGTCGGCTCGGTCATGAGCGTTCCTTCCGTACGGGCGCGAGCACGCCGAACTGCGGGCCCGTGCAGGGGTGTTGGGACCGCCCGCGCGCGGCCCCGGTCAGCCGGAGGCCAGTGCGGCCAGGCGGGCGTCCGCGCGTTCCGGCGAGTAGAGGTCCTCGACGACGATCGCCGCGGCGCCCAGCAGCCCGGCCCGTTCGCCGAGCCGCGAGGTGACGACGCTCAGATGTGCCGTCGTACGCGGCATGGCCCGCTGGTAGAGCAACTCCCGTACGCCGGTGAGGAACGGTGTGCCGGCGAGGTCCCCGGCGATCATCAGCACCCCGGGGTTGAGCACCGTCACGACGGTCACGAGCACCTCGCCGACCCGGCGTCCCGCCTCGCGTGCGAGCCGTACCGCGTCCGGCTGTCCCGCGGCGAGGTGGTCGCGGACGCCGGCGGCCGAGTCGGTGGCGACTCCGGCCCGGGTGAGCTGCGCGGCCAGCGCGCGCCCGCTGGCGACGGCGGCCAAGCAGCCGAACGAGCCGCACATGCACAGCGCTTCGGTGCAGTCGTGCAGCCGGATGTGGCCGATGTCGCCCGCGCCGCCGTCGATTCCGCGGTAGAGGCGGCCGTCGGCGACGACGCCGGCGCCGATGCCCGTGGAGACCTTCACCAGCAGGAAGGCGGCGCAGTCGGGGTGTCCGGCGCGCTGTTCCGCGTACGCCATGGCGTTGGCGTCGTTGTCGAGGAGTACGGGCACGGGCGGTAGATCGGCGGAGATGTGCCGCGTCCATGCCTCCTGGAGGCGGCGGCGGACCGGATGGCCGTCCCAGCCGGGCATGATCGGCGGCTGCACGACCTGGCCCGAGGCCCAGTCGACCGGGCCCGGCACGGACAGGCCGATGCCGCACACGCGCTCGTGCGGTATGCCGGTCTCCTTGAGCAGTTCCGCGAACCACCGTGCCAGCGCGTCCAGTACGTGGTCGGGCCCGTCGGCGATCGGCATCCGCGCGGAGCGTTCCGCCAGTACGGTGCCGGCGAGGTCGACCACGGCCGCGCTGGTGTCGTGCGTACCGAGGTCGGCGGCGAGGACGACGGCGTGCTCCGCGTCGAACTCCAGCCGCACGGACGGCCGTCCGCCTCCCGGGCCCGCGACGGGCGCCGCCTCGCCCTCCCGCAGCCAGCCCGCGGCGAAGAGCTGGTCGAGCCGGTGCCCGACGGTGGACCGGGAGAGCCCGGTGGCCTGTTGCAGCGCGCCGCGTGTGGTGGCGCGGCCGTCGCGGATGAGCCGCAGCAGATGTCCCGCACTGGCCTGGTTCCCGGTCATGCACGTCCTCAGCTCTTGTCCGCCCCGCTGGTGAGGCCCTCCGTGAGCAGCCGCTCCGCGGCGAGGAAGAGGAGCACCACGGGGACGGTCAGCACGACCGATCCTGCCATCAGCACGGTCTTGGACACCTCGATGCCGTTGGCCAGTTGCTGGAGGCCGAGGGAGACCGTCCAGTTCTCGGGCGTCGCGGCGAGGAAGAGCAGGGCGAAGAGGAACTCGTTCCACGCGATCATGAAGATGTAGAGGCCGGTGGCCGTCAACGACGGTGCGGCCAGGGGCAGTACGACCTTGCGGATCGTCTGGAGCCGCGAGCAGCCGTCGAGCGCCGCGGCCTCCTCGACGCTGACGGGGATCGTCGCGAAGTAGTTGCGCAGCATGTAGATCGAGACGGGCACGGTCTGCGCGATGTAGACGATCGCGAGGCCCACGATGCTGCCCTGCAGCCCGATCTTCGCGAACATCACGAACAGCGGCACGGCCAGCAGCGTCGCGGGGAAGAGGTAGACGGCGAGGAAGAGCGCGCTCAACTGCCGTCCGCCGAAGAAGCGCAGCCGGCTGACCGCGTAGCTGCCGGGGATCGCGGCGAGCAGGGTGAGCACCACGGCGCCGATCGAGGCGAGCGCGGAGTTGTAGAGCATGCCCAGGAATCCCTGGCCGCCCTCGGCGGTCGGCTTGAGCACCTCGTCGTACGTACTGAGGGTGAACTCCTTGGCGGAGACCCACAGTTGCCCGGGGTCGAGCAGCAGCGCGTCGATGGGTTTCACCGACAGCAGCAGCATGTAGTAGAAGGGCGCCAGCGTGATCAGGGCCAGGAAGGCGATGACGACCCAGCGCAGTACGCCGAAGAGCCGCTCCTCGAACCGGGCCCTGCTGAAGGCGACTTGGGGGCGGCGCCGTGCGGTCGTGGGTGCGTCGCTCATGAGCGCTCCTCCTGGACCTTCCGGCCGAAGAACGTGAAGTACAGGCCCAGCAGGGCCATCAGGATCACGGCGAGCACGAGCGCCTGGGCCGCGGCGGCGCCCACGTCGAAGCGGGCGGTGAGGAAGTCGTAGACGCGTACGGCGACGACGTCGGTGCCGGAGCCGCCGCCCGTCAGCAGATACACGTCGTCGAACTTGTTGAACTCCATGATGAAGCGCAGCACACACAACAGCGCGACGACGGGCATGAGTTGCGGCAGCAGCACGTGCCGGAAGCGCTGCGTGGGCGCGGCGCCGTCGACCTTCGCGGCCTCCTCCAGCGAGCCGGGCACCGCCTGGAGCCGTGCCAGCAGGAAGAGGAAGGCGAACGGGAAATAGCGCCAGGTCTCGAAGGCGATGACGGTCAGCAGCGCGAGCGGCAGCTCGAAGTCCAGCCCGAACAGGGAGACTTCGTAGGAGCGGGTGGAGAGGAAGGCGACCGGGTCGTCCCAGCCGAGCAGCTTCGCGCCCCACTCGTTGACGACGCCGAACTGCGGGCTGAGGGCGATCTCCCACACGAACGCGACGGCGACGACGGGTGCCACGTACGGCAGCAGCATCGAGCCGCGCACCAGGCCGCGGCCACGGAACGGCCTGCGCAGCGCCAGCGCGGCGACCAGGCCGAGCAGGATGGACCCGGCCGTCGAACCGGCGGTGTAGAGCAGCGTGGTCCACAGGCTGGTCCAGAAGCCGGGCGAGGCGAAGACGGACGCGAAGTTGCGCAGCGACCAGTCGCCCAGCAGGCCCATGCCCTGGATGTCGACGAGCCGGGCGTCCTGGAAGGCGAGCAGCACCGTCCACAGGATCGGCAGCACCACGACGACCGTCACGACCACGAGGGTGGGGGTGACGAAGGCCAGTCCGGCGCGGTTCTCCCGGCTGCTCGCGGTACGGGGGCGGCGCGGGCCGGTGCGGTGGCGGGGGCGACCGGCGTCCGCGCCGGAAGCGTTGCCGGTACCAGTGCCGGCGTCGGTGCCGGCGTCGGTGCCGGAGGCCGCGCCCGGCGGAGGGGAGCCGTCCGGTGCGGCGGTCGTGGGATGCGTCATGGTGTGCGGACCTCGGGTGAGTACGGACCTCGGACGGTGTGGGTGCGCGGGACGCGGGCGCGGGCGCCGCTCACCGCAGGGACTGCCGCAACGCGTCGACCTCGTCCTGGGACTCGCGGGCCGCCTCGCGCGGTGTGGTCTGGCCGCTGGTCATCGCACCGAGGGCCTTGGGCACGGGCAGTTCGCCGTTGGTGGCGCCGACGAGTGCGCCCTCGCCCTCGGTGAAGCCCCAGCGGCGCATCACGCCGACGCCGTCGGCCAGTTCGTCCAGCAGCTCGTCGGAGTAGATGGCGTCCAGCGGCTTGCGGACCTCCGCCTCGACGCCGAGAGGGCTGGAGTGCCATGCGCGGGTGTACTTGTCCGGGTCCCGCGAAGTCCCCTGCCGTACGGGGATCTTGCCTTCGGGCGCCATGCCGAACCAGTCCTCGTAGCCGTCGCTGAGCATGTACGTCACGAAGTCGCTCGCGGCACGGGTCTCGGCCGTCTTGGTCACGGCCCACGAGGTGATCTCGCCGAACTGGACGGGCTTCGTGCCGTCCGGGCCCTTCAGCGCCGTCGTGATGCCGCTGTTCTCGGCGAGGAACCCCTTGTCCTTCTTGCACTCGGGGCAGCTCGGCCGGGCGTCCGCGCGCTGCCCGGACAGCTCGTCCA
This sequence comes from Streptomyces nanshensis, assembly GCF_001751255.1. Classification (GTDB taxonomy): domain Bacteria; phylum Actinomycetota; class Actinomycetes; order Streptomycetales; family Streptomycetaceae; genus Streptomyces; species Streptomyces nanshensis_A. The sequence goes on from NZ_LJGW01000384.1 coordinate 4,115, forward strand.
GCAGGAACGAGGACCAGACGATCATCGCCGAGCGGCCCGCGAAGTAGGTGGCGCGGGTGGTGTCGACGGTCTGCGTGCCCGGGGCGCCGTGTTCGCGGGCGAGCCGGTCGTACGCGGTGAAGGTGCGGCGGCAGGCGGCGGAGTCCAGCGCGACCTTGCCTCCGTCCACGAGCTGGCAGTCGTTGGCGAGCGCGAGGTCCTCGAAGCTCTGCTGTGTGAACGGGTCGGAGGGGTCGGTGGCCAGGGAGACGCCGTGCATCCGGCCCCGGTCGAGCTTCTTCGCGGCGCCCAGCACCGAGTCGTAGTCGTCGGGGGCGGGCAGTCCCGCCTTCTTCAGCAAGTCCTTGCGGTAGACGAGGAGTTGGAGCCAGGCGTCGGAGGGGACGGTGAGCCGGTGCCGGCCGTCGGACGTCAGCCGCAGGGCGTTGGCGTCGAAGGTGCCGCGGCCCAGCTTGCGGACGATGTCGGCCGGGGCCTCGGTGTTCAGCAGCCCGTTGCCGTACATCTGCCAGGACTGGCCGAGCGGCAGCGAACCGATGACGTCCGGGAGATTGCCGGAGGCCGCGGCGGACATGATCAACTGCGGGAGCTGGCCCTCGTCCACGCCCACGAGGTCGACGCGCACATCGCTCTTCTTCTCGAAGCGGGCGATCATCTTCTTCTCCGCCGCCATGCGGGCCGGCAGATTCTCCAGCGTCCAGACGGTGATCTTCCCGTCCGCCCGTGCGGGCCCCGTGCGGGTGTCCGCCGAGCATCCCGCGAGCAGCGCGGCGCTCGACGTCACGGCCACGGCGGCCGCGACCGCTCTCCTCACGCTCCAACGCCGCGTCCGTATCCGCATGTCCGCCTCGTCATCGTCGGGTTGCCGTCGGGTTGCCGTCGGGGCCGTCGTCCGGGTCGCCTTCCGGGTCGCCTCCGGACTTCCGCTGTATGGCCATGCATCTCAGCACCACTTCTGTCTTTTAACAAGACGTAACTCTCCTGTACGTTCGACGGAACTTGAGGGGCCGGGCATCGAAGACCCCCGTTGAACACCGGCGACGGGAGCCCGCGCCGGACCCCGCCGGACCGCCGGACCCCGCCGGAACCCGTCAGAACTCCCGTGAGAGAACCGAGACTTCGGAGTGCGTTGTGGAGCAAGTCGTCCAGTTCACCGGCCCGCGGGAGGTGGAGGTCGCCGAGCACGAGAGCGCGCCGCTGCCCTCCGGCCATGTGCGCCTCCGTACGCTCTACTCGGGCATATCGGCCGGTACGGAACTGACCGCGTACCGGGGCACGAACCCGTATCTGACCCGCACATGGGACGCTCAGGCCCGGCTCTTCCGCGACGGCGCGGCCGGAATCGTCCACCCCGTGGCCGGCTGGGGATACTCCGAGGTCGGTGAAGTCACCGAGATCTCACCGGAGTCGGCGGATCTGCCGGGCATGCCCGCGGTCGGCGACGTGGTGTGGGGCATCTGGGGCCATCGCAGCGAGGGCGTCGTACCGGCCGAGCGGCTCGTCGGGCACACCCTGCCCGCCGGACTCGAGCCGGTCGCCGGGGCGTTCGCCCGGGTCGGGGCCATCGCGTACAACGCCGTGCTGGCCGCAGGCGTCCACCTCGGTGAGGACGTCGCGGTGTTCGGGCAGGGGGTCATCGGTCTGCTGACCACGCGCCTCGCGCGGCTGAGCGGCGCCCGCGTGACCGCCGTCGACGCGCTCGCCGTACGGCTGCCCGTCGCCCGCCGCTACGGAGCGCATCGCACGCTCGACGCCCGTGAGGACCACGTCGCCGAGCGCATACGGGAGTCGACGGACGGCCGGGGCGCGGACGCCGCCGTCGAGATCAGCGGCGCCTATCCCGCGCTGCACGAGGCGCTGCGCTCGGTCGCGGTCGGGGGACGCGTCGTCGCCTCCGGCTTCTACCAGGGCGAGGGGACGGGGCTGCGGCTCGGCGACGAATTCCACCACAACCGGGTGCAGTTGGTCTGCTCGCAGATCGGCGGCGTGCCGCAGGAGCTGTCCGGGCGGTGGAGCGTGGAGCGGCTGCAGCGCACGTTTCTGCGGCTGGTCGCCGAGGGGGAGGTGGAGGTGGAGCCGCTCGTCAGCCATGTCGTCCCGGTCGCGGCGGCGGCCGAGGCGTACGAGCTGCTCGACGAGCGTCCCGCGGACGCGCTCCAGGTCGTCCTGGAGTTCTGAGCGGGGCGGCGACGGACGAGTGACGGCGGCCCGAGGGGAGCCGGGGCCGGAGCCGGGTGAACGCGCCGGTGCGCGGCGGGAGTTCGTCCCCCTCCCGCGCCGCGCGGACCCGAGCGCCGCCCGCGACGTCCGTCCCGTCCCGTCCGCCCCGCCGCATACGTACCGACCCCACGCCACGTACCGACGTAGCGACGTACCGACACAGCCATGCCGAGCAACACCCGCCCACAGCCGACGAGCACCTCGCGAAAGGCCCTTCGATGTTCACAACCGCCTGCCAGGAGCAGCTACTGCCGGGCGAAACCCTCCAGCAGAAGTGGGAGTTCGCGCAGTCCGCGGGCTACGGCGCGATCGAACTGCGCGGCAGAGGCGACTTCCACTTCCGCTCCCGGCTGCCGGAGCTGCGCCGTGCGCTGGCCGACGGCGTCGTCATGCCGACGGTGTGCGTGGAGATGCCGCACTTCCTCGGCGCGTTCGACGCGGAGCTGCGGCGGGACGCCGTGGAGCAGATGACGTCGCAGCTCTCCGTCATCGGCGAACTCGGCGGACGGGGCGCGATGACGCCCGCCTCGTACGGGATGTTCTCGCGCCGGCTGCCGCCCTTCGAACCGCCGCGCAGCGAGGCGGAGGACCGCGAGGTGCTGCTCGAGGGGCTGACGGAGCTGGGCGAGCACGCCCGGCGCGAAGGGGTCTGCCTCTTCCTCGAACCGCTCAACCGGTACGAGGACCACATGGTCAACCGGCTGGGCCAGGCAGTGGAGTTGATCCGCGAGACCGGGCTGGACTCCGTGCGGATCGGCGTCGACAGCTACCACATGAACATCGAGGAGGCCGATCCCCCGGCGGCGCTGCTCGCCGCCGCACCGCACATCGGGCACGCGCAGGTCAGCGACTCCAACCGGTTCCAGCCGGGTGCCGGGCACCTCGACTGGCCCGCGTGGCTCGGGGCGCTGGACGCGGCCGGGTACGACGGCGAACTGGCCCTCGAATGCCGGCTGACGGGCGATCCGGTCGAGGCGGTCCGCTCCGTACCGGCGTTCCTCGCGCGGGCCGCCGCATGAGCGCGGCGGCGTCGGCGGCAGCGGCGTCGGCACGTACCGCACCCGGCGCGTACGGCGACCGTGCCGCATCCGCACCGCCCCCGCACCGCTTCCCCGGACGCGACGAGCGCGACCGGCTGCGGCGCGGCGCGCACCGGGTGCTGCTGGGCAACTGGACGGGCGCCTCCACCGTGCCCTCCCACGGCCTCTATCCCCACCAGTGGAGCTGGGACTCGGCGTTCGTCGCCGTCGGCCTGCGCCATCTCTCGCCCGTACGCGCCCAGCGCGAGGTCGAGACGCTGCTCGGCGGACAGTGGGCGGACGGGCGCATCCCGCACATCGTCTTCAACTCCCGTGTGCCGTACGGCGCTTACTTCCCCGGCCCCGACTTCTGGCGCTCCTCCACGGCGGGCGCCGCCGCCCTCGGCGGCCCGGGGGCGCCGCGCTGCGTCGAGACCTCCGGGATCGTCCAGCCGCCCGTGCACGCGCTCGCCGCGTGGCTGGTCCATCTCGCCGACCCGGCCGCCTCCCGCCGCCGCGGCTTCCTGGCCCGCGTACGGCCTCGGCTTGCCGCCTGGCACCGGTATCTCGCCGAGCGGCGCGATCTGGGCGGCGGCGGACTCGCGGCCGCCGTGCACCCGTGGGAGTCCGGCATGGACAACAGCCCTTGCTGGGACGGGCCGTTGGCGCGTGTCGCGCCCGCGGCGCCAGGGTCCTTCCGCCGCGCCGACCTCGCACACGGCGCCGCCGCCGACCGTCCGACCGACCTGGACTACGGGCGTTACGTGGCGCTCGCCGCCGCCTACCGCGACCACGGCTACCGCGACGCCGACGCCCCGCACCCCTTCGCCGTCGAGGACCCGTCGTTCAACAGCCTGCTGATCGTCTCCGAGTACGCGCTCGGCGCCATGACCCGCGAACTCGGCGGCGATCCGGCGCCCCACCGCGAGCGCGCCGCCGCGCTGACGGAGGCGCTGGTGCGGCGGCTGTGGTCGGCGGAGGCGGGGCAGTTCCTGTGCCGGGACCTGCGCGGCGGGGACGGTACGGGAGGCCGTACGGGGCGCGTCGCGGGCCGCGGCGCCGCAGCGGGCGACGGAGCCGGCGACACACACGTCGCGCCGCCCGGGGCCCTCGTAGCGGAACGCAGCGCCGCCGGGCTCGTCCCGCTGATCGCACCGGGCCTGCCCGCCCACGTCACCGACGCGCTGCTGCGCACCGTCACCGGCGACCACTTCGGCCTGGGCACGCGCGTCCGTCTGCTGCCCAGCTACGACCTGCGCGGCACGGCCTTCGACCCGTACCGCTACTGGCGCGGACCGGCGTGGTTCAACGTCAACTGGCTGCTGGAGCGCGGACTTCGGCGCTGCGGCGCGAGCGACCACGCGGACGCGCTGCGCGCCGGCGTGCTCGGCGCGGCGGCCTCCTCCCGCTTCGCCGAATATCTCGACCCGTACACGGGCACCGGCCGCGGCACCCGCGACTTCAGTTGGACGGCGGCCCTGGCGCTGGACCTGCTGAAGGGGCCCGATTCAGGCCAGGAGTGCGGGGAGGAGGTTCAACCGGGCGCCATCACGTCAATGAGCCGTGCAGAAACCCCACGTGAGCCACCGGCACCGTCGTCCGAGTCACCCCGACACATGTCACCGGCACACGAACCACCCCCGAACCCGCCACCGTCACCCTCACCCGAGTCGACCGAGTCCGAGGAAGGACCCTGACCCTGTGAATGCGACCGAGCACCGCCTGCTCGTGCACGAAGGCACCTTCGCCGTGCTGGGCGCCTCCGGCGACGTCACCGCCCCTCCCGGCTGGGCGCTGCCGAGCGCGCAGTCCGAAGGGGCGGTCCCCGAGGGCCTGTTCGTACGCGACGCCCGGCACCTCAGCCGCTGGCAGCTCACCGTCGACGGCTCCTCCCCCGCCGTACTGGCACCCGCGGGAGACGAGAACGGCACGGCCGTGCTCACCCCGCACGGCACCCGCGAGGAGCCGCCCGCCTACACCGTCTTCCGCGAACAGGCCGTGACACGGGGCGAGTTGGTCGAACGCATCCGGCTCACCAGCAACCTCGGCGAGGCCACCGCCGCCCGGCTGACCCTCACCGCGGACGCGGACTTCGCCGACCAGTTCGAGCTGCGCTCCGACCACCGCTGGTACGACAAGCCGCACACGGTACGCACGCACGAAGTACGCCCGGACGGCGTCGAGTTCGGCTACCGGCGCGGCGAGTGGCACTCCCGTACGGTCATCACCGCCGAGCCCGCGCCGGAGAGCGTCGAGGAAACCGGCAGCTCCGCACGGCAGTTGGGCTGGCTGCTGAAGCTTCCGCCGCACGGCACCGCCGAGTTGGCGCTCCGGGTGACGGCCCTCCCGCACGGCACCGGCCCGCACCCGGACACCGCGGGACCGGAGACCGCGGGACCGGGGACCGGGCAGGACGCGGAGCAGGGCGGCGGGCAGAAGACAGGCCGGGACGGCACGGCGGCGGACCGTACACCCGTCGACCCCGCCGCCGTACGCGCCCGACTGCGGGCGGGCAGCGACGAGTTCGTCTCCGCGGAACCGCTGCCCTCCCGGCACACCGAGCTGCCGCAGCTCGCCCGCGCCTGCGAACAGGGCCTCGAAGACCTGGCCGGACTGCGGGTCGCGGCACACGGCCCGGACGGCGAGGAACTGCTCGTCCCCGGCGCCGGAGTGCCCTGGTTCCTCACCCTCTTCGGGCGGGACTCGCTGCTGACCTCCCTCTTCGCCCTCCCCTACCGTCCGCGGCTCGCCGAGTCCACGCTGCTGGCGCTCGCCGCGACCCAGGCGCAGAGCGAGGAGCCCGAACGCCTCGCCCAGTCCGGCAAGATCGTGCACGAGGTGCGCCACGGCGAACTGGCCCACTTCGGTCAGGTCCCGTACGGGCGCTACTACGGCTCGGTCGACGCCACGCCCCTCTTTCTGATCCTTCTCGGCGCGTACACCGAGGAGTTGGAGAAGCGGCAGCAGGGCCAGGACACCAACGGCGAGCAGGGGGACGGCGGTTGCGCGCCCCTCGCCCGCCGTCTCGAAGCCCACGCACGCGCCGCCGTCGACTGGATGTTCACCCACGGCGGCCTGGACGACCACGGCTATCTCGCCTACCACGCCCACGAGGGCGGCCTCGCCAACCAGAACTGGAAGGACTCGCCGGGCGCCGTGTGCGCCGCCGACGGCACCCGGCCCACCGGCGCCGTCATGGTCGCCGAGGTGCAGGGTTACGCGTACGACGCCCTGTGCCGCACCGCCCGGCTCGCCCGTACCGCTTGGCAGGACGAGGCCCTCGCGGAACGGCTCGACACGGCGGCGGCCGCACTGCGCGAACGCTTCGCGTCCGACTTCTGGACGCCCGACGAGGACTTCCCGCTGCTCGCCCTCGACGACACCGGCATGCGCGCCGACGCCCTCGCCTCCGACGCCGGCCATCTGCTGTGGTCCGGCATCCTCGGGCAGGAGGCCGGCGAGCGCGTGGGACGGCGGCTGCTGGAGGAGGACTTCTTCTCGGGCTGGGGCGTGCGCACCCTGGCCGCCGGCCAGGCTCCGTACCATCCGCTCTCCTACCACCGGGGCAGCATCTGGCCGCAGGACAACGCCGTCATCGCCCTCGGGCTGGCGCGCTACGGGCTGCGCGAGGAGGCACGTAGGCTCGCCGCCGGAATGACCGAGGCCGCCGCCCGGCAGAACTACCGGCTGCCCGAGGTCCTCGCCGGCTACGGCCGCGCCGAGCACCCGGACCCCGTCCCGTATCCGCATGCGTGCTCCCCGCAGGCGTGGGCCGCCGCCACACCGCTGGCGCTGCTCACGGCCGTGGGAGACGCAGCGGGCGTCTGACGCCCGCGCCTGCCCCGTCCCCGGTCCGCCGTCTCCGGTCCCGTCATCGGGCCGGGGACGGCGGGCGCGCGGCAGCGTAAACCCGGCCGATAAGGGCACCGGGGAGGAACAGTCCGGAGGAACAAACAGAGGAACGGACCGGACGGACGACGCCAGCGGGAGGTCCGCATGAGCGACCACACCTACCGGGTCACCGAGATCGTCGGCACGTCGCACGAGGGCGTGGACACCGCGATCAGCAACGCGATCAGCCGTGCTTCGGAGACGCTGCGGCACCTGGACTGGTTCGAGGTCACACAGGTACGCGGCCAGATCGAGAACGGGCGGATCGAGCACTACCAGGTCTGCATGAAGGTCGGATTCCGCCTGGAGGAGGGCGACTCCGCCGGAGCCTGACGCGGGACATCCGACGCCGGGAGGCGAGGGCCATGCGGCACGGCAGCCGTGCCCCGCCCGTGCCGCATCCCCCTGGCTCGCCACGGCACTTGACTTCAACTTCCGTTGAACTTCTACGTTCGCTCGTATCAGCCGCAGACCGCGACGGAAGGACCGAGCGGACCATGGAGTTCTCACATCCCGACACCGAACTCGCAGGCCAGCCGATCGGCTACTGGAGCTGGGCCGCGCACAAGGCCGTCGTCGGCCACATCCGGAAGACGCTCGCCGCACGCGGCGTGAGCCAGCCCCAGTGGTGGGTGCTCGCTCAGCTCGCGGGAAGCGAAGACGGCCGCACACGCGAGGAGTTGAGAGCCGTCCTGGGCGGCTATCTCGACGTCGGCTCCGCCCTGGAGTCGGAGATGGACACCGTCGTGGCCCTGGGCTGGGCCCGCCAGGACGAGAGCGAGCGGCTGCGGCTCACCGGCGACGGGGCGGCGCTCCACGCCGAACTGGCCGTGCTCCAGCGGTCGTTGCGTGCCCGTATCCACGCGGACATCCCCGACGAGGAGTACGTACGCGCGCTCAAGGTGCTGCAACGCATGATCCACAACGTCGGCGGGCACGCCTGGCACCACTGAACGGCGCCGGGCGGCACACGCGGTACGGGACGCACCCCGTCAGGACTTGGGCGACTCCGGCTTGACGACGGTCACCCCGGGCGTGGCCGGTACGGGTATGTCCATCTCCACCAGCGCGGCCGGCGCCTCCGACAGGTCGATCGTGCGCCGCACCAGCAACTCCGGCTGGAACACGCCGGATTCGACGAGCCCGAGCAGCGCCGGGTACTCGTGCGCCGGAAGGCCGTGGCTGCCGAGCAGCTCCAACTCGTGCGCGATCACCTGGGCCATGGGGATCCGCGGCGCCTCCTCGTCGGGCGCCAGCAGACCGACCTGCACATGCCGTCCCCGGCGGCGCAGGCTCCGTACGGACGCACAGCACGTACGCGGATCGCCGAGGCAGTCCAGGGACAAGTGGGCGCCGCCGTGGGTGAGTTCGACCACGGCGGCCGCCGCGTCCTCCACGTTCGAGACGTCCACGGTCGCCTCGGCGCCCAGATCGCGGGCGACCTTCAGCGCCGCCGCCGAGATGTCCACGGCCACGACCCGCGCTCCGCTGGCGACCGCCACGATCACCGCGGACAGACCCGTACCGCCGCAGCCGTGCACCGCGACCCAGTCGCCGGCGCTGACGCGTCCCTGTCGTACGACCGCACGGTAGGCCGTGCCGAAGCGGCAGCCGAGCGCGGCGGCCGCGGGCGACTTGATCGACTCGGGGAGCGGGACGAGGTTGCCCTCGGCGTTGTCGATCGCGACGTACTGCGCGAAGGAGCCCCAGTGGCTGAACCCGGGCTGCGTCTGCCGCTCGCACACCTGCTGGTTCCCCGTGACGCACTGCGCGCAGGCACCGCAGGCGCAGACGAACGGCACGGTCACCCGCCGTCCCACCCAGGGCAGACCCGAACCGGAACCGGCCGCGACGACCGTGCCCGCGAACTCGTGGCCGCCGACGTGCGGCAGCTTCACATCCGGGTCGTGTCCGCGCCACGCGTGCCAGTCGCTGCGGCACAGGCCGGTGGCATCGACTTCGATCACCACGCCGCCTGGAGCCGGTGCGGGGTCGGGTACCGAGCGGAGCGCGGGGTGCTGCCCGAACTCCTCGTAGACGATGGCCTTCACAGAAGGGGATTGTCCCTGTCACGCGATGTGCACACGCGCTTGCCTATCCGTTCCGGATAAAACTCGGCTTGGTCAAGACCAAGCTGTGAGCAGGGAGTTCAGCCCCCGGAGGTCTCCAACTCGGCGTCCGCTCCGACGCCCGCGGCGCAGTCGTACGGGTCGTCGAGCCACCCCTCGGGCAGGACGACCTTGTTGCGTCCGTGGGTGCGTCCGCGAGGGCCGTCGGCGCCCTCCGGCCACGGTTCACCGGCGTCCAGTTCGCCGAGCAGCCCGGCCAGTTCGTCCAGCGACGCGGCCACCGCGAGACGGCGGCGGGCCTGCGAACCGAGCGAGAAGCCCTTGGTGTACCAGGCCACATGCTTACGGAAGTCGATCACGCCGCGCGCCTCGTCGCCCAGCCACTCCCCGAGCAGCGTCGCGTGGCGCAGCATGACGCGGGCGACCTCGCCGAACGAGGGCCGTGCGTAAGCGCGTTCTCCCGTGGGGTCCCCCGCGGAGTCCCCCGCCGTGATCGCCGTGAACGCCGTGACGAGATCGCCGAACAGCCACGGCCGCCCCAGGCAGCCGCGTCCGACGACGACGCCGTCGCAGCGCGTCTCGCGCACCATCCGCAGGGCGTCGTCGGCGGACCAGATGTCGCCGTTGCCGAGCACCGGGATCTCCGGCACGGCCTCCTTGAGCCGGGCGATCGCCTCCCAGTCGGCGGTGCCGCCGTAGTGCTGTGCGGCGGTGCGGCCGTGCAGGGCGATCGCGGTGACGCCCTCGTCGACGGCGATGCGTCCGGCGTCGAGATACGTCAGATGACCGTCGTCGATGCCCTTGCGCATCTTCATGGTGACGGGGAGCCCGCCCGCGTTGCCCACGGCCTCGTGCAGGATCGCGCGCAGCAGCGGACGCTTGTACGGGAGGGCCGAACCGCCGCCCTTGCGCGTCACCTTGGGCACCGGGCAGCCGAAGTTGAGGTCGATGTGATCGGCGAGATCCTCGTCCGCGATCATCCGGACCGCCTTGCCGACGGTGACCGGGTCCACGCCGTAGAGCTGGATCGAACGGGGACGCTCGCTGTCGTCGAAGCGGACGAGCTGCATGGTCTTCGCGTTGCGCTCGACGAGCGCGCGCGTGGTGATCATCTCGCTGACGAAGAGGCCCTTGCCCCCGCTGAACTCCCTGCACAGGGTGCGGAACGGAGCGTTCGTGATCCCGGCCATCGGCGCCAGCACCACGGGGGGCTGGACGGTGTGCGGACCGATGTGGAGCGGCGGCGTCATGGCGTCGGCGTCCTCCGAGACGTGACGTGGGGCGGTGGAACGGCCTCCCATTCTCCCGCATGGGCGGGGGTGAGGGAGTTGGCGGGGGCTGACGGGGGGGGCTGATGGGGGCGACGGCTGACGACTGGCGGCTGGCGGCTGGCGGCTGGCGGCTGGCGGCTGGCGGCTGGCGGAGAACCGATAGCAGATGACGGACGACAGGTATCGGCTGACGACTGCCGACTGCCGACCATCGCCTGACAGATGACGGATGACAGATATTGAAATCTGTCATCCGTCATGCCAACATCGTCAGCACTCACCCCCCAACAGGTGTCCCAACACATGACCCAACCCGTGTCCCGACACCCGTCCCGCAGCACCCCACCTCCCAGGAGCGCGCCCATGCAGACCCGCACTCTCGGTGACAATGGCCTCCGCACCTCCGCCCTCGGCCTCGGCTGCATGGGCATGTCCGCCCTCTACGGCGAGACCGACCGCGCCGAGTCCGTCGCGACCATCCATGCCGCCCTCGACGCCGGCGTCACCCTTCTCGACACCGGCGACTTCTACGGCATGGGCCACAACGAACTGCTCATCAACGAGGCCCTGCGCACCGCGCCCGCCGCGCACCGCGAACAGGCCCTGACCAGCGTGAAGTTCGGTGCACTGCGCACCGTCGACGGCCGCTTCATCGGCTACGACGGCCGCCCCGAGGCCGTGCAGAACTTCGCCGCCTACTCCCTCCAGCGCCTCGGCACCGACCACATCGACGTCTACCGCATCGCCCGCCTCGACCCCGCCGTCCCCATCGAGGAGACCGTGGGCGCCATCGCGGACCTCGTACAGGCGGGCCACGTACGGCACATCGGTCTCTCCGAGGTGGGCGCCGACACCATCCGCAAGGCCGCGTCCGTGGCCCCGATCAGCGATCTCCAGATCGAGTACTCGCTACTCTCCCGGGACATCGAGGAGCAGATCCTGCCGGTCTGCCGGGAGTTGGGCATCGGCGTCACGGCGTACGGTGTGCTCTCGCGCGGGCTCATCAGCGGCAACTGGTCCCGCGAACGGCAGTTGTCCCAGGGCGACTTCCGCTCCATGAGCCCCCGCTTCTCCGGTGACAACCTCGACCGCAACCTCGCCCTCGTGGAGGCCCTGCGCGACGTCGCCGAGAGCAAGGGCGTCACCGTCGCCCAGACCGCCGTCGCATGGGTGCTCTCGCGCGGCGAGGACATCGTCCCGCTCGTCGGCGCCCGTACCCGAGAGCGGCTGGCGGAGTCGCTGTCGGCGCTTGACGTTACGCTCGACGCGCACGATCTCGACGCCATCGAGCGCGCGGTGCCCGCCGGCTCCGCCGCGGGCGACCGCTATCCGGCGGCGCAGATGGCGCACCTCGACAGCGAGAAGTAGCCAGTACAGCCAGACAGGGGGCCCGATGGTGTCGGAAGCGCTGACTCCGGAGCGCATTCTCGAGGCCACCGAGGAGGTGCTGCGGCGCTACGGCCCCAGCAAGGCCACGGTGGTCGACGTCGCCCGCGCCCTCGGCGTCAGCCACGGCAGCGTCTACCGGCACTTCCGCACCAAGGCCGCCCTCCGTGAGGCCGTCACCCAGCGCTGGCTGGACCGCACCAGCGAACTCCTCGCCCCGCTCACCACCGAGCGCGGCCCGGCCGAGGAGCGCCTCGACCGCTGGCTGAAGACCCTCTTCGAGGCCAAGCGGCGCAAGGCGGGCGACGACCCGGAGCTGTTCGCGACGTACACGGTGCTCACCGGCGACATGAGCGCCGTCGTCGACGGCCACATCGACGACCTGGTCGGCCAGCTCGCCCGCATCATCGAGGACGGACGCCGCGAGGGCGTGTTCGTCAGCGAGTCGATCGGCTTCCCGTCGGAGGCGGCCCGCGCGGTCTTCCACGCGACGGGCCGCTTCCACGACCCGGCGTACGCCGCGGAGTGGTCCCGCCCGGGCATCGAGGACGACTTCGCATCCGTCCGCGAACTGGTCCTCCGCGGCCTGCGCGCCTGACGGTGCACAGCACCCACACCGTCGAACTGTCCTCGTACGAGGTCACGAAGCGTTTCCGCGAGGGCTCCGTCCCGGAGGCCGAACGGGAGTGGCGGGCACTGGAGTTGCTCGCCGCTCACGCCCCCGGTCTGACCCCGGTTCCCCTCGGGGCCGAGTTCGACGGCACGGCGCCGCTGATCAGGATGACGCGGCTGCCGGGCGATCCGCTGCGGGGCCTCGCGCAGCAGACTGCGGCCGTCGACGCCCTTGCCGAAGCGGTCAGTCGGCTGCACGCGGCGCTCCCGCCCCCGGTCCTCGCCACCGTCCCACGGAGGCCGGACGGCCCCGATGCGCTGACCCGCTGGCTGCGTTCCCGTACGTCCCGCGTGCGCCCGCTCCCCCATGGCCCGGTGGACGCCGCGATGCGTGCGGGGCTGCGATGGCTCGACCGCTCACGGGTACGGGACGTTCCCGGGGACGTCCGCGAGGTCTTCGGCGGGGGCGACGGCAACCTCGCCAACTACCTCTGGGACGGCGCCCGCGGACGGATCGTCGACTTCGAGGATTCGGGGCGCAGCGACCGCGCGTTCGAGCTGGCGGAGATCACGGAGCATGTGGGCTCCTGGGTGCGCGGGCCTCTCGACGTACCGGCGTTCCTGGCCCGGTTCGATCTGACCCCGGCCGAGTCGGCCCGCCTGCGTGAGTGCCGACGGCTCCTCGCCCTCGTATGGCTCGTTCTGCTCTGGGCCGACGAGGCAGGCGAGCATCCCCGCAACCCTCCCGGTACGGCCGGCCGACAGGCGGCGCGGCTGGCGGAGTTGCTGGGCTGAACCGCGCGAGAGCCCGTTGTCAGTGGGCGTCGATACTCTCGGTGACGACTGGATCACTCAGCACGAAAGGCGCATCATGACCGTGATGCTGGAACGACCCACGCCCATAGAGACCCCCGACGGCCCGCCCGGCTTCGAGGCGCTGTGCCGGACTCTGCTGCGCATGGAAGTGCCCGACGGCTACCGGGCGGAGGTCATCAGGGGGAGCATCGTCATGTCGCCGTGGTCGAAGGGGTTCTACCTGCCCATCATGCGGTCCGTCCGGATCCAACTGGAGCCGCACGCCCCGGAAGGCGACATCGTCGACGTCGCCCCGTTCCTGTTCACCTTCCCCGGGCAGGAGCGCGCGTACGGGCCCGATGTGTACGTGGCGGCGCGGGGCGCCTTCGAGACCACGAAGCGGTACATCGACGGGGAAGCGCTCACGCTCGTCGCGGAGTTGACGTCGCCGTCGACGCGCGGTGACGACTGGGGCGACAAGGTCCGTGTCTACGGGGAGGCGGGCGTGCCCGTCTATCTGCTGCTGGACATGGAGGAGAGGTCGGCGACCGTCTTCTGGGAGCCGTCCGCGCGGGGTTACACCTCGCACACGACCGTTCCGTTCGGGAAGACGCTGCACGTTCCCGCGCCGTTCGACTGCAAGGTGGACACCGGCGGATTCGCGCCGCCGACCACAGAGGGAGTGGAGGAAACCGCGGAGGGAGCGGGAGGAGGGGAACAGGAGCCGGGCTGACGCCCTCTCTCCTGCGCCCCGACCGGCCACGGGGGCACACGGCCAGACACACGACCGGAAACACGAGGGGCCGCCTCCGCCGGTGGCGGAAGCGGCCCCTCGGGAGCGGTGGAGCGGAGGTTCAGCAGCCCAGCAGCCGGCCCGCGAGGTAGTTCTCCATCTGGTCGAGCGAGACGCGGTCCTGCTTCATGGTGTCGCGCTCGCGCACCGTGACGGCATTGTCGTCGAGGGTGTCGAAGTCGACCGTGACGCAGAAGGGGGTGCCGATCTCGTCCTGCCGACGGTAGCGGCGGCCGATGGCGCCGGCGTCGTCGAACTCGATGTTCCAGTGCTTGCGCAGCGTCTCGGCGAGGCCGCGCGCCTTCGGCGACAGCTTCTCGTTACGCGAGAGCGGGAGCACGGCCACCTTGACGGGCGCGAGACGCGGGTCGAGCCGCATCACGTTGCGCTTCTCCAGCTTGCCCTTGGCGTTGGGCGCCTCGTCCTCGATGTAGGCGTCGAGCATGAAGGCGAGCATCGCGCGGTTGACGCCGGCCGCCGGCTCGATCACATACGGGACCCAGCGCTCTCCGGCCTCCTGGTCGAAGTACGACAGGTCCTGCCCGGATGCCTTCGAGTGGGCGGTGAGGTCGAAGTCGGTGCGGTTGGCGACGCCTTCGAGTTCGGAGAACTCACTGCCGCCGAAGTTGAAGCGGTACTCGATGTCGGCGGTGCGCTTGGAGTAGTGAGAGAGCTTCTCCTGCGGGTGCTCGTACCAGCGCATGTTCTCTTCGCTCAGACCGAGGTCCGTGTACCAGGACCAGCGCTGCTGCATCCAGTAGTCGTGCCACGACTCGTCCTCGCCCGGCTTGACGAAGAACTCCATCTCCATCTGCTCGAATTCACGGGTGCGGAAGATGAAGTTGCCCGGAGTGATCTCGTTGCGGAAGGACTTGCCCGTCTGCGCGATGCCGAACGGCGGCTTCTTGCGCGAAGTCTGCTGCACGGACGCGAAGTTGGTGAAGATGCCCTGTGCGGTCTCGGGACGCAGATACGTACGCGAGCCCTCGTCCTGCACCGGGCCGAGGAAGGTGGAGAGCAGCCCGGAGAACTGCTTGGGCTCGGTGAAACCGCCCTTGTTACCGCAGTGCGGGCAGTTGACGTCGGCGAGGCCCTGGGCCGGGAGCCGCCCGTGCTTCGCCTCGTACGCCTCCTCCAGGTGGTCGGCGCGGAAGCGCTTGTGGCAGGAGGTGCACTCGGTGAGCGGGTCGGTGAAGGTGGCGACGTGGCCCGACGCCTCCCACACCTGCGGCGCCAGAATCACCGACGAGTCGATGCCGACGATGTCGTCGCGCGAGGTGACCATGGCCCGCCACCACTGACGCTTGATGTTCTCCTTCAGCTCCACACCGAGCGGTCCGTAATCCCAGGCGGCACGCTGACCGCCGTAGATCTCACTGCACGGGTACACGAAGCCACGGCGCTTGCTCAGGCTGACGATGGTGTCGATCTTGTCGGCGGCCACAGTGCTCTCTTCATCAACGGCGGACGGAATGCTTCAGGTTACCGATCCATGAGGGGGGCGGATCAAATCGGTACGTCGATCGGCAGGGCGGCCGCTACAGCGATCGAGCCATGCCTGCCGCCGAGCCGTTCTCCGCACTTTTTCACTCCCCACATTTGACAATGGTTTCCAAGTAGCTTGAAAATGACTGTCATGAACGCTTCTCGTCGTCTCATACGCGCCCTCGCCGCCACCACCGCCCTCGGCGTCGGTGCGCTCGGCCTCACCGCCTGCTCGGACGACTCCGGAGGCACGGAGGCCAAGGGGAAGGTGGACGTGGTCGCGTCCTTCTATCCTCTCCGCTTCCTCGCCGAGGAGATAGGCGGCGAGCACGTCCGGACCGAATCCCTCACCAAGCCCGGCGCGGAACCCCACGATCTGGAGCTGAGCCCCCAGCAGACGGGCCGCCTCAGCGAGGCGGACCTCGTCGTCTACCTCAAGGGCCTCCAGCCCGCCGTGGACGAGGGGATCGAGCAGGCCCAGCCCCAGCACGTCGCCGAGGCGACCTCGTATGTGAAGCTCGAACAGCACGGCTCGGACGTGCACGGCGAGGAGCACGGCCACGAACACGGCGACGAACACGGCCATGAGCAGGGCGGGCACGAGGAGGAGCACTCCGGCGGCGATCCGCACATCTGGCTGGACCCGCTCCGCTACGCACAGGTCGCCGAGGGCGTCGGCAAGAAGCTCGCCGAGGCGGACCCGGCACACAAGAAGACGTACGAGAAGAACGCCGAGGCGCTGACCAAGCGACTCCGTACGCTCGACGGCGAGTTCAAGGAGGGTCTGGCGCACAAGAAGAGCGACACCTTCATCACCACGCACGCCGCCTTCGGCTACCTCGCCGAGCGGTACGGGCTGGACCAGGCCGCCGTCTCCGGCATCGACCCGGAGTCCGAGCCGAGCGCCGCGCGTATGAAGAAGCTGCACCAGACGGCCAGGACGAACCACGTCGACACCGTCTTCTTCGAGTCCGGCGCCAGCGACAAGACCGCCAAGACCCTCGCGGACGATCTGAACCTCAAGACAGGGGTACTCAGCCCCCTGGAGAGCGTGAAGAAGGGCGAGGACTACTTCTCGGTCATGCACCGGAACCTGATCTCGCTGAAGACCGCGCTCGGCGCCGACTGAGCGCCCGCGCCCGCCCGGAACGTCCAGTCCCCAACGCCCCGTTCCAACCGCCCAGTACCGACCGTCCGTTCAGGAGGGCCCGCCCATGGCCGCGTCCGAGCCCGTGTTGTCCCTCCGCTCCGCCGTCGCGTCGCTCGGCCCGCGCACCGTGCTGCGCGGCATCGACCTGAGCGTGAGCCGCGGCGAGGTGGTCGCGCTGCTGGGCGCCAACGGATCGGGGAAGTCGACGGCCGTACGGACCGTCATCGGGCAGGTGCCGCTCACCGGGGGCTCGCTGGAGCTGTTCGGCACGCCCTTCGCGCGCTTCCGCGCCTGGCACCGGATCGGGTATGTGCCGCAGCGTTCGACGGCCGCCGCCGGAGTGCCCGCGACCGTACGGGAGATCGTGTCCTCGGGGCGCCTCTCCCGTACGAAGCTGCGCCCGATGGGACGCGGCGACCGGGCCGCGGTCGCCCGCGCCCTGGAGGTCGTGGGGCTCGCGCACCGCGCCGGCGACTCCGTCAACGCGCTCTCCGGCGGCCAGCATCAGCGCGTACTGATCGCACGGGCGCTGGCCGCCGAGCCCGAGCTGCTGATCATGGACGAACCGCTCGCCGGAGTGGACCTCTCCGCGCAGGACATCCTGGCGGACACGCTCCGCGAGCAGGTCGCACGCGGTACGTCCGTCCTGCTCGTACTCCACGAACTGGGCCCGCTCGCACCGCTCATCGACCGCGCCGTGCTGCTGCGCGACGGACTGGTCGAGCGCGTCACCGACCCCGAGCGCTTCCACGATCCGGCCTGCCACCCGCACCACGACCACGACGCCGAGGCGGCCGCGGCGGCCGTACGGACCGGGCTCTCCCTCAGCGACACCGACCCTGGGACGCATGTATGACCGAGTTGCTGCACTATCCGTTCATGCAGCGCGCCCTGATCGCCGCGCTGCTGGTCGGCGTCGCCGCCCCCGCCGTGGGCATCTACCTCGTACAGCGACGCCAGGCGATCATGGGCGACGGCATCGGGCACGTGGCGCTCACCGGCGTCGCGCTCGGCTTCCTGCTGAACACCAACCCGGTGTGGATGGCGGTCGCCGTCGCCTCGCTCGGCGCGGTCGCGATGGAGCTGATCCGCTGGTACGGGAGGGCGCGGGGCGATCTGGCCCTCGCGATGCTCTTCTACGGCGGCATGGCCGGCGGTGTCATGATCATCAACTTGGCGCCGAACGGCTCCAACGCGAGCCTGACCACCTTCCTCTTCGGCTCGGTCACCACCGTCTCGGAGTCCGACGTCCTCGCCATCGTCTGTCTGTCGGCCTTCGTGCTGGCCGGGTCGCTGGGGCTGCGGCGGCAGCTCTTCGCGGTCTGCCAGGACGAGGAGTTCGCCCGCGTGACGGGGCTGCCCGTACGGGTGCTGAATCTGCTGCTGGCCGTGACCGCGGCCGTGACGGTCACCGTCGCGATGCGCGTCGTCGGGCTCCTGCTGGTGAGCGCGCTGATGGTGATCCCGGTGGCCGCGGCGCAGCAGGTCTCCCGCGGATTCGCGGGCACGCTCGGGCTGTCGATGCTCTTCGGGGTCGCGGTGACCCTCTCCGGGACGAGCACCTCCTACTACGCGGACGTACCGCCCGGCGCCAGCATCGTCGTCCTCGCGATCGCGCTCTTCGCGCTGGTGACGCTGCTCGCGGCGCCGCTGGCGAAGCGCCGGGCGCACGTCGTCGGCGACGAGGCGGCGGCGCTGGCGGGCGGAGCCGGGACGAGTACGGCGGGAACGGGCGTCGAGGGAGCGGGCGGAGCCCGGCG
>NZ_LJGW01000382.1 GCF_001751255.1 Streptomyces nanshensis
GGCTCGGGCCTCGCGGCCCTCGTGTGCGGACTGACCGTGACCGCCGCAGCGTGGACCGGCGTCGCGGCCGTGCAGTCGGGGACGCTCGACGGGGTGTGGCTGGCGACCGTGGTGCTCACGCCCCTCGCGGCGTTCGAAGCGGTCAACGGCATGCCGCTCGCGGTACAGCACCGGCAGCGCGCGCGGCGGTCGGCGGAGCGCGTACGGGACGTCCTGGACGCGCCCGAACCCGTACGGGAGCCGGAGCGGCCCGAAGCGCCCCCGGCGTCGCCGTTCCCGCTCGTCCTCGACGCCGTCACCGCCCGCTACCCCGACGCGGAAGAATCCGGCGGCGGGGCCCAACGTCCCGCTCCGCTCGCGGAGTTCGGCCTGACGCTGACCCCCGGGCGCCGGGTCGCCGTCGTCGGCGCCTCCGGCTCCGGCAAGACCACCCTGGCCCGTACGCTGCTGCGCTTCCTGGACGCGGAGAGCGGGACGTACACGCTCGGCGGCGTACCGGCCCGTGCGCTCGACTCCGACGCGGTGCGCCGGCACGTCGGCCTGTGCGCCCAGGACGCCCACGTCTTCGACAGCTCGCTGCGCGAGAACCTGCTGCTGGCGCGGAAGGGCGCCGGCGACGCCGAGTTGCGCCGCGCCCTCGCCGCCGCCCGACTGGAGCGCTGGGCCGACACCCTCCCGGACGGACTGGACACGCCCGTCGGGGAACACGGCGCCCGGCTCTCCGGCGGCGAGCGCCAACGGCTCGCGCTGGCACGGGCGTTGCTCGCGGACTTCCCCGTCCTCGTCCTGGACGAGCCCGCCGAACACCTCGACCTGCCGACGGCGGACGCGCTCACCGCGGACCTGCTGGCGGCCACCGAGGGACGTACGACGGTGCTGATCACCCACCGGCTCCAGGGCCTGGAGGCGGTGGACGAGGTGATCGTGCTGGAGGCCGGCCGCACCGTGGAGCGCGGTACGTACGGCGAACTGGCCGCCGCCGGCGGGCCGTTCAGCCGGATGCTGGCCCGTGAAGCGGCGAGCGGCCCTCCCGTGCGCTCCGCGCCGTACGGGGAGGCACGGGAGGACCCGGAGCACCGGGAGTCCGGGGAGGGTGCGCGGACCGGGAGCCGCGGCCCGTCCGGTCGGCCGCACGCTCCGCATCCCGGCGCCGGTGACCGTGCCGGAGCAGCAGCCGCTCGATGACCTCCGCGACGCCGTCCTCCTCGTTGGACGAGGTGTGCGCGGTGGTCGCGGCGAGCACCTCGGGGTGCGCGTTGGCCATCGCGTACGACGTGCCCGCCCAGCCCAGCATCTCCAGATCGTTGGGCATGTCCCCGAAGGCGACGACCTCCTCCGGGCGCACGCCGCGCTGCGCACAGCACCGCGCCAGGGTGCTCGCCTTGCTGACGCCCCTGCCGCTGATCTCCAGCAGCGCGGACTCGCTGGACCGCGTGAACTGCGCGTGCGCGCCCGCCACTTCGCGGGCCAGCGCGAGGAACGCGTCCGGTTGCAGCTCGGGGTGGAAGGCGAGCAGCTTCAGTACGGGCTC
The DNA here is from genome assembly GCF_001751255.1 of Streptomyces nanshensis. GTDB lineage: Bacteria > Actinomycetota > Actinomycetes > Streptomycetales > Streptomycetaceae > Streptomyces > Streptomyces nanshensis_A. The sequence goes on from NZ_LJGW01000382.1 coordinate 1,532, forward strand.
CTCGTACCCGGCGCCCAGCAGCTTCTCCGCGGGGGCGACGACGCCGACCGGATCCAGATGCAGCGGCGGGTACTCCGGGTCGAAGTGGATGCCGCCCTTGCGCTCCACGGCGAAGCTCACCCCGGGGGCCGCCGCGCGCAGGGCGGTTACCACGGCGAGGGCGTCGAGGCGCTCCAGCGCGCGGACGTCCACGACGCGGCGGCCGTCGCGCAGATCGACGACCGCGGCGCCGTTCGCGCAGATGGCCAGGCCGTGGCCGTGCACATGGTCGCTGACGACGTCCATCCAGCGGGCGGGGCGGCCGGTGACGAAGAAGACGTCGAACCCGGCGGCCTCGGCGGCGGCGAGCGCGGCGACCGTACGGTCCGAGACCGTCTTGTCGCCGCGCAGCAGGGTGCCGTCGAGGTCGGTGGCGATCAGCCGGGGACGCGGGTCCGCAGGCGAGCCGGGAGCGCGGGAGGAGGGCGGTTGAGTCACGACGCCCATCTTCGCGCATTTACGCGCACATCAGTGCGGGGGTGCACAGGGTGAGCGGGCGCCCCGCCCCTCGTAGCCGTCGTCATATGAGAGCCGTCGTCACGCGAGCTGCGCGAGCCCCTCCGTGGCGATGCGCTCGAAGACCGCCTCGTCCGCGGCGAACTGCGTCTCCGCGATGGGCCAGTGCAGCACGATCTCGGTCATGCCCGCCTCCGCGTACTTCCCGGCGAAGTCCACGAAGGCGTCGACCGACGCCGTCGGCGAGCCCGGAACGAAGCCCACCAGCATGATCTTCTCCAGCTCCGCGACGTCCCGTCCGGTCTGCTCGCACGCCGTCCCTAGCCGCTCGATCTGGTCGCGTACGGCCTGAAGCGCCTCCTCGGGCGTACCGGTCGCGGCGATGCGCGGATCGCCGGTGGTCACCCACGCCTGCCCGTACCGCCCGGCGAGCAGCATGCCCCGCGGTCCCGTGGCGGCCACGGCGAAGGGAAGGCGGGGGCGCTGCACACAGCCGGGGACGCCGCGGACCTCGTGCGCCGAGTAGTGGGTGCCCTCGTAGGTGACGGCCGGCTCCTGGAGCAGCCGGTCCAGCAGCGGTACGAACTCGGCGAAGCGGTCCGCGCGTTCACGCGGCGTCCACGGCCGCTGCCCGAGCGCGGTCGCGTCGAAGCCGTTGCCGCCCGCGCCGATGCCCAGCGTGATCCGCCCGCCGCTGACGTCGTCCAGGGTCATCAGCTCCTTGGCCAGCGTCACCGGGTGCCGGAAGTTCGGCGAGGTGACCATCGTGCCCAGGCGGATACGCGTGGTGGCCGTCGCCGCCGCGGTGAGCACGGGCAGCGCACCGAACCACGGCCCGTCGCGGAACTCGGCCCGCCAGGAGAGGTGGTCGTAGGTGTAGGCGGCGTGGAAGCCCAGCTCCTCGGCGCGCTGCCACCGTGCGCGTCCGCCCTCGTGCCAGCGCTGTACGGGGAGGATCACGGTGCTCAGCCGGGGAACGCGCGACGGGCGCGGGGCCGCGGACGACTGCGCGGAGGGCTGCGATGCGGACTGCGCGGAGGAAGAAGAAGCCATGGCGCCGACCCTACGGCGCGCGCACGGACGGCCTCCCGGACCGCGGTCGCTCAGCGTCGGCTTCCGGCCGCTCTCCGTCATTGGCCGCACGACGGGTCGACAGGGGACAATTGCCTCATACGTACGGGGGGTGAGAGGAGCGCCGTCATGGCAGCAGCGCGAGGACGATACGTGGCCGACCGGGGCCTCACGAGCCGCATGGTGGTCACGATGTTCCTCATCGGACTTCTCTACGTGGTGCTCGTCGGTGCACTGATCGCGGCGATGAGCAACGTATGGCCGTTGATCGTGATCGCCGTGGGCGGTCTGTTCATCGCCCAGTTCTGGTTCAGCGACCGCATCGCGGCCTTCAGCATGGGCGCACGCGAGGTCACCCCGGAACAGGCGCCCGAACTGCACGGCGCGGTGGACCGGCTGTGCGCGCTCGCGGACGTACCGAAGCCGAAGGTCGCCATGGCCAACAGCGATGTGCCCAACGCCTTCGCCACGGGCCGCAGTCAGCGCAACGCGATGGTCTGCGCGACGACGGGCCTGATGCGCCGCCTCGAACCGGAAGAGGTCGAGGGCGTGCTCTCCCACGAGCTGTCGCACGTCGCACACCGGGACGTCGCGGTGATGACCATCGCCTCGTTCCTCGGCGTACTGGCGGGCATCCTGACGCGGGTCGCCCTGTGGGGCGGCCTCAGCGGCGCCGGGCGGAACGACCAGAGCGGCGTCGGCATCATCCTGCTGGTGATCCCGCTGGTCAGCGTCTTCGTCTACATCGTCAGCTTCCTGCTGACCCGGCTGCTCTCGCGCTACCGCGAACTGTCGGCGGACCGGGCCGGTGCGCTGCTGACGGGCCGCCCCTCGGCGCTCGCCTCCGCGCTCACCAAGGTCACCGGGCAGATGGCCCGCATCCCCACGCGGGATCTGCGCAAGGCCGAGCCGTTCAACGCGTTCTTCTTCGCCCCGGCCTTCTCCGGCGAGACCGTCGCGACGCTGCTCTCCTCGCACCCGCCGCTGGAGCGCCGGCTGGAGCAGCTCAGCCGCATCTCGGCCGAGCTCGGCAAGCAGTGAGCGGAGGTTACGTCCATGGGTCTCCTCGACGCGCTACTGGGCCGCAGCAAGCCCGTACGCCCCGACCTCGACCGGCTCTTCGCGCTGCCGGCGGCGGCCGTCACGCTCCAGGCGGGCGCCGGTCTGGTGCCGACGGGGACGGGTTCGGTGTGCTTCGCGAGCGTCGAGGGCGGCGCCTTCCAGCAGCTTCGCCGTGACGTACGGGAACTGCTGGACGCGGATCTGTCGCGGGGGGCGGAGGCGGGGGTCGGGCCGGGTGCCGAAGCGGTCATCGACACCGGCGCCGGCACGGGTTCCGGTGCCGGAACCGGCAACGGCCCCGCGACGGCGGCCGAGTCGGGCGCCGGCACCGCCGAACAGAGCGGAACCCCCGTGGAGTTCAGCCAGGACGAGTACGGCTACACCTGGCTCGTCGCCCGGCACCCGGCGCAGGAACTGGGCGAGCTGGTGGGCGACCTGCACGCGGTCAACACGCTTCTGGAGGAGAACGGCTTCGGCCCCCAACTCCTGTGCTCCTTCGTGGCGTTCCGGTCCGAGCCCGGCGCGGAGCCGGCGCGTTCGCTCGCCCTCGTCTACCTCTACAAGCGGGGGACCTTCTACCCGTTCGCCCCGCACCCCGGCCGCAAGGAGAAGCGGGACAGCGAACTGGAGCTCCAGATGCGCGGACTGCTGACGGACGACCTTCCCGTCGAACCGGACCTGGGCCGCTGGTTCCCGGTGTGGGGAGCGCCGGGACTCTGAGCGGGGGTCCGTGCCCCTCCCTCGACCGCCCCGACCTCGACCGCCCCGACCGTCGCGATCGCTCCGGCCGCGCTCAAGGGCGCCGTCGGGCGCGCTCGTTCGCGACGACGTCGTCCAGACCGTCGATCCGGCGGAGGTTGCGCAACTGCGGCGCGAGGCGCCAATTGCCCGACAGCCGCTCCTCGTTGCGGGCGAGGAACCACCAGTACCCGCCGGTGTACGGGCACGCCTCCTCGCCCGTACGCGCGGTGGGCCGGTAGACGCAGTCGTGGCAGAAGTCGCTCATCCGGTTGATGTACGAGCCGCCCGCCGCATACGGCTTGGTGACGATCCGCCCGCCGTCCGCGTACTGGGACATGCCGATGACGTTGCCGGCCATGACCCACTCGTAGCCGTCCACGAAGCAGCGGTGGAACCAGTCGCTCAGCTCGGCGGGGTGCCAGCCGCGCTGGAGGGCGTAGTTGCCGAGGACCATCAGCCGCGGGATGTGATGGGTCCACCCCTGGTCGCGTACGTTCCGCAGCACGCTCGACAGACACCGGGCGTCCACGCTGTCGGCGTCGAGTTCCGCGAACCAGCGCGGCAGGCGGCGCCGGGCGCGCAGCGCGTTGCGCCGGGCGTAGCCGCGTCCGAAGTGCCAGTAGACGTGCCACATGTACTCGCGCCAGCCCAGGACTTGGCGGACGAAGCCCTCCGCGCTGCGCAGCGGCACCGCGCCCTCACGCCAGGCACGCTCCGCGGCGCGTACGCACTCCATCGGGTCCAGCAGACCGAGGTTGAGCGCGGCCGACAGGAAGCTGTGGCTCATCGCCGGATCGGCGGCGAGCATGGCGTCCTCGTACGGGCCGAACGTCGGCAGCCGGTTCTCGACGAAGTGCCGGAGCGCCCTGCGGGCCTCGGTGCGGGTCGCGGGGAAGCGCCGCGGTCCGTCGCGGCCGACGAAGGACATCTCGCCGCGGCGCTCGGCGGCGTCGAGGTACTCGCGCACCTCCGCGTCGATGGCGTCCTCTTCCGGGCGGTACGGCGTGGGGAGCGGAAGTTCGCCGTCCGGGGGCGGCGGTTCGCGGTTCTCCTTGTCGAGGTTCCACCGGCCGCCGGCGGGGCCGTCGCCGTCCATGAGCGTGCCGGTCGCCCTCCGGGCGCCGCGGTAGAAGCTCTCCATGAGCAGGTGGCTGCCGTCGCGTCCGGCGGCCCACTCCTCGAAGTGCTCGCGTCCGGTGGCGAATCCGCGCGAGGGCAGCACCGTCACCCCGTCGAGCCCGGCGGTGAACTCGGCGGCGGCCCGCGACGTGGGACCGCACACCGTCAGCGGTCCGCGCACCCGCGCGAGCGCCTCGCGGTAGGTGCCGGCCTGGACGAAGAGGGCCTGGTCGCCCAGCTCCGCGGCCCGGTGGCGCAGCGCCGAGAGCACGAGATGTGCCTTCTGGCGGTGGAAGCGGCGGCGGCGCAGCACCGCGCGGGACTCGATCAGCAGTACCGGCTGGTCCTTGCGGTCCAGGAAGTGCGGGCCGAGCTGGTCCGCGAAGCACCACCGGCGCTCTGGGTCTGCCATCCGTCCACAGTGGGACAACGCACGGGGCGCCGCACACGCGGGCGGGCCGCCCGGGTCAGCAGCCCAGTGCGCCCAGCCGCCGCAGCAGCGCCGAGCGTCCCGCCACGGGGACCGACCACAGCGGGTGCCCCCGTACGCCCCAGGTGGACAGCAGCGCGTTCGCCGCCTGGAACCCGGTGGTCGCCGCCCGCTCCATCAGCGCCACCGGCAGCGGCGTACGGACCAGGTCCCCGGCGAGCACGAGCCCCGGATGCGGAGTGCGCACGTCCGGCCGGGCGGCGTACTCGCCGACGGGGAAGTGCGGGCAGTCGTCGTGCCATTCGTGGCGTGCGTCGACGACCCCGGCGCGTGCCGTCTCCGGGTAGACGCGGGCGACCTCGCGGTGCAGCCGTGCCTCGGCGGCCCGCCGGTCGCCGTCCCGGGGCAGGGCGTAGGCGTGTGCCTCCACGACGGAGCCGCCGGTGCGGGCCGACCAGCGGGCGGCTTCGCCCTCCCAGCGGTCGAGGACGCTGACGTTGTCGAGGGGGCCGTAGCCGCTCGTACCGAGGAAGCCCGGCCGTCCGGCGTCCACGGGACGGTCCAGCCAGTAGCGCGAGACGAGGAACGGCGGGGCCTGCCGGAGCGCCGCGACGCGTTCGCGCCACGGGCCGTCGCCCAGGCCGGGCGAGGCGGCGACGAGATCCCGCAGCCCGCCGCTGTCGAGGGCCAGGACGACGGCGTCGTAGCGGTGGGTCTCCGGCGTCCCGTGACGGCCCTGGTCCAGGGCCGGGCCCTGGCTCCCGTCCCGGTTCCGGCTCCCGTCCCGGTCCCGGCCCTCGCCGGTGCCGGGATCGAGATGCAGCGCGAAGCCGTCACCGGTGCGCCCGGCGTACGGCTCGACCGAGTGCACCCGCACGCCCGTACGGACCGGGACGCCGAGACCGTCGAGCCGCTGTGCCAGCGGGTCCCAGAGGGCGGCCGGAAAGGGCTCGGCAGGCACGTCGAAGAGCAGGCCCTCCGCCGAGCCCAGGAAGTAGATGTGGAACATCAGGACCAGCTCGGCGGCGGACAGCTCGCGCGGGTCGGCGAAGAAGCTGCGGGAGAAGACCTCGAAGGCCAAGTCCCGTGCCGGGAGGGGGAAGTTCACACGGTCCAGGAAGTCCGCGGCGCTCACGCCGTCCAGGCGCTCGTAGACCTGGGGGACGCGTACGTCCAGCAGGCAGAGCGCCTCGCGCGGATTCATCCCCGCCATGCCGGAGAGCGTGAAGGAGGGGCTGCGCGCCACGAAGCCCAGCACGCTCCACGGCGGCGTGCGCGGCACCCGCCGGAAGCTGTCGCGGGTGCCGCCGCTGCGCTGGAGCGGATAGTCGGGCAGCGGCACGAGCGTGCCGGGGAGTCCGGCGCCGCCCGTACGCGCCAGCAGGCTCCGCAGGTTGTAGTACTGCCGGAAGAAGGCGTGGAAGCCGCGGCTCATGGTGACGGTGCTGCCGTCGGCGAGCCGGGTGCGCCAGCCGCGCAGCCGGCCGCCCAACGTCGCCTGCCGCTCCAGCAGTTCGACGCGTACGCCACGTTCGGCCAGCGCCGTCGCCGCGGCCAGCCCGGCGATGCCGCCGCCCACGACGGCGACG
>NZ_LJGW01000371.1 GCF_001751255.1 Streptomyces nanshensis
CTCGTCGGTGCCGTCGGGCAGCCGGAGCCAGAGGTGGTAGGCGCCGCGGGGCGCGTACGTGACACGCAGCGCGGGCACCTCGCGGGCGAGCGCGGTGAGCGCCGCCTCGCGCCGCTCCCTCAACTTGGCCGCGACCGTGCGCAGATGGCGCGGCCAGGCCGGCGAGCCCACCAGTTCCAGCGCCGCTTCCTGCAGCGGACGCGGCACGAAGAAGCTGTCGACGGTCTGCACCGCACGCAGCCGCTCCAGCACCGGGCCGCGCGCCGCGAGCGCGCCCACGCGCAGGCTGGGCGAGGCGGCCTTCGTCAGCGAACAGAGGTGGACGACCCGGCCGTCGGGGTCGTGGGCGCGCAGCGTGGGCGGCAGCGGTCCGGCGTCCTCGTGGGCCAGCAGGCGTGCGAAGTCGTCCTCGACGACGAACGCTCCCGCCTGCCGCGCCGCCTCCAGCACCGCCGCTCTGCGCTCCGCCGCAAGCACCGCACCCGTCGGGTTCTGGAAGAGGGGCTGGCAGAGGAAGACCCGGGCGCCGCTCGCCCGGAAGGCTCCTTCGAGGAGTCCCGGACGTACCCCGTCGGTGTCGACCGGTACCGGGACGGGGCGCAGCCCGGAGGCCCGCGCGGCGGCGATCAGTCCCGGGTAGGTCGGGGACTCGACGAGGACGGCGGCGCCGGGCGGCGCCAGCGCGCGCAGCGCGGTGGTGATGGCGCTCTGGCCGCCGGCGGTGACGAGGACGTCCGCGGCGGTGACGTCTCCCCCGGGCCCGCCGATCTCGCGCGCGAACCAGCCGCGCAGCTCCTCCACGCCCTCCAGGGGCGGCCGTTCCCAGGCGCCCGGTCTGCGTCCCGCGCGGGCGAGCGCCGCGGACAGCGCCTTCTCGGGCCGCAGATGGGATGGCAGATAGCCGCCGCTCATCTCGATGACGCCGGGCGGCGGTACGGACAGGGTGGCCAGGACGCCCGAGGCGTCCACGGACCGCTGCACCTGGTCCGCGGCGGCCTCGGCGCTCAGCGCCACCTCCTGCCACGAGGTGTCGCCCTGCTCGGGCGCGGCCCCGCGCCGGTCGGCACGGAAGACTCCGGCTCCGGGACGGGTCACCACCAGCCCCTCGACGGCGAGTTGGGCGAGCGCGCGGGAGACGGTGACCGGGCTGACCCGGTGCCGCTCGACCAGCGCCCGGCTCGACGGCAGCTTCTCTCCCGGGGAGTAGCGGTCGACCTCCCGTCGCAGGGTTCCTGCCAGTTCGGCCACACTGCTACGCTCATGCATGAGACCAGAGAGTAGCGCTATCGAGCCCGGTGCGATAGCAGTCCCGGACCGTGCGGCGGGCCCGGCGCAGCCGCCGGCATCGGCCCCGGCATCCGGCCCGACCGCTGAACGGGCCGCGGATCAGGGCCCGTTCACCGCACACGCCCCCTCTCCCCCGCACCCCGGCGCACCCCGCCCGGGACCTGCGCGCGGCGGCGGGCTGCTGCTGGCCGCGCTCGGCGTCACCTGCTTCTCGCTCACCTTCCCCGCCACGGCCTGGGCCCTGGAGGGCTTCGGTCCCTGGTCGGCCACGGCGCTGCGCACCGTTCTCGCCGGGGTCGTCGCCTGTGTGATCCTCGCCGTGGCGCGTGTGCCCGTACCGGCCCGACGGCACTGGCCGTGGCTGGCCGTCTCCGCGTCCGGCGTCATGATCGGGTTCCCGCTGCTGACGACGCTGGCGCTGCAGACCTCCTCGACCGCGCACGCCGCCGTCGTCGTCGGTCTGCTGCCGCTGACGACCGCCGCGTACTCCTCCCTGCGCACCGGCTCACGCCCCAGCCCGCTGTTCTGGACGGCCGCCCTCGCGGGCGCCGCGGCGGTGCTCGCCTTCGCGCTGCACGAGAGCGGCGGCGCCCTCGTCACCGGCGATCTGTATCTGCTCGCCGCCCTGCTGCTGTGTGCTGCGGGGTACGGCGAAGGGGGCCGCCTGGCACGGGAGTTGTCCGGTCTCCAGGTCGTGGGCTGGGCGCTGGCGGGGTGTCTGCCGCTGGCCGTTCCGGCCGCCGTCGTCGCGCTGCTGGCCGAGCCCGCCGTGCTGACCGTGCACGCGGTGGCGGGGGTGGTGTGGGTGGCGACGGGATCGCAGTTGCTGGGGCTGCTGCTGTGGTACCGGGGCATGGGCCTCGCGGGGGTCGCCAAGGCCAGTCAGACCCAGCTCGCGCAGCCGCTGCTCACGCTGGGCTGGTCGGTCTTCCTGCTCGGCGAGCATCTGCCGCCGGCCGCTCCGGCGACCGCGCTGACGGTGCTGGTCTGCATCGCGGTCGTCCACCGGGCCCGTACCTGACCGGTACGTCCTGCCCGTACGGGCACGCACGGACCCCGCAGGGGAGGGGGAACCGAGGCAGTGCCGGGCCGGGACGTCCGGCTTAGAATATGCGTACGGACAGCACATCCCGGACTCCGGGGATCATCCGGTGCATCCCCTGCGAACAGGAGGGTTCTCCTGATGCGAGCCAACACGGGCGACCGGCTGCTGGTACACGGCCGGGTCGTGGGTGAACCAGACCGAGAAGCGGAGATCGTCGAGGTGCTCGGACCCGACGGCGAACCGCCGTTCCGGGTGCGCTTCGACGACGGGCACGAGGCAGTGATGTCGCCGGGCCCCGACTCCGTCGTACAGGAACGGAAGAAGACCAAGCGCCACGCCTGACGGGGCGCTCACCGCGGGCCGTGACCGGCCGGGCACACGCCCTCCGGTCACGGCCCGCGGCCGTGGACCACGACCGTGAAGGCCGTGGATCCGGTGCGGTCAGCCGCGCGGGCGCTGCCCGCTGCGCCGCGGATAGTGGTCGGCGACGACGCGGTCCATCGCCTCGATCACGTCCTCCGAGACCTCCTTCGCCGAGAAGAAGGCGTGCCCGCGCACCTCGGGCAGCGACCGGCAGTACGTGAGGTGCCGGGAGAGCTCGGCCGGGTCCTGCCACTGCTCGGGCTGCGCCGGGTCGCCCGCCTTGTAGAGGGCCTCGCCGATGTAGAGGCGGGTACGGGTGCCGCGTACGGTCTCCGCCCACCAGGCGGCGAGCTTGGTGTAGTCGGCGTCCTCGAAGCCCATGTGCCAGTAGAGCTGCGGGATGACGTAGTCGATGCGCCCCTCGCGCACCCACCGGCGGGTGTCCGCGTACAGGTCGTCGTACGTCTGCACCTGCGCCGCGCTGTCCGAACCGGCCGGATCGCTGGACTTGTTGCGCCACACGCCGAACGGGCTGATCCCGAAGGGCAGTCCGGGCCGCACACGGCGGATGCGCCGGGACGCCTCCGCCACCAGCAGGTCGATGTTGTCCCGGCGCCAGGCGGCGCGGTCCGGGAAGCCCTTGCCGTACTTCGCGAAGGCGGCGTCGTCGTCGAAGGTCTCGCCCTCGACCGGATACGGGTAGAAGTAGTCGTCCCAGTGCACGCCGTCGATGTCGTAGCGGCGTACGGCGTCGAGCATCGCGTCCTGCACGAAGCGGCGGACCTGCGGCAGGCCGGGGTTGTAGTAGAGCTGGCCGCCGTAGCGCACGACCCAGTCGGGGTGGCGGCGGGCCGGATGCGAGGGCACGAGCTTGCCGGGGTCGTCGTGGAGCGCGATGCGGTACGGGTTGAACCACGCCTCGACCGCCAGACCCCGCCGGTGCCCCTCGCGCACGACGAAGCCCAGCGGGTCCCAGCCGGGGTCCTCGCCCTGTACGCCGGTCAGCCACTCCGACCACGGCTCGTGCCGCGAGGGCCACAGCGCGTCGGCCGTCGGTCTCGCCTGGAACCAGACCGTGTTGAGGCGGCGCCGCTTCGCGGTGTCCAAGTGCGCGATCAGCTCGGCCCGTTGCTCGCTGGGCGTGAGGCCCTGAGCGCTGGGCCAGTCCCGGTTGTCGACCGTCGCGATCCACATGCCGCGCAGTTCGCGGTGGCCGCCGCGGTGGCCGGGCGCCGGGCCGCGGCCGTCGAGGGCGTCCCGCCGCTCCTGCGCCGCCGCGGTGAGGTTGGAGGAACCGGCCACACCGGCCAGTGCCCCCGCCGAAACCGCCGCGAAACTTCTGCGTGTGAGGCGCATCGTCGTCTCTTCCCCCTTCGTGGTCCCTGCGTCCACAGGGCCGCTGGTCGCCGCCGTGGTCCTGCCCGTACGGGCCCGCTCCTCCCCGGCCGCACAGTGGTGGAGACCAATCCGGAGGGCGGAGAGCCGATGCTGTCGCGGCTGGCGCGCCCGTACAAGCCCCCACGGCGGCTTTCGCCCCCGCCCCGCGCAGCCGTCGTACTCGGAGGTACGGTCGTGGGCGGCGTGGGAGCGCCCCCGCGGGCACTCCGGGGGCGGAGGAAGCGGGCAACTCCGCGTCCTCCGGGGGCAGTTCCCGGCGGGCCGCTCCTCCAGGGGCCGTCACGCCCGTCACGCCGGGGGACCACAGGATCAGCGAAAGGCACGAGGTGACGGACATCGAACGCGTCGGAGTGGTGGGCTGCGGCCAGATGGGCGCGGGCATCGCCGAGGTGTGCGCACGGGCCGGACTGGACGTCATGGTCGCCGAGACCACCGGCGAGGCGCTGGAGCTGGGCCGTACGCGGCTGGCCAACTCCCTCGGCAAGGCCGCCGAACGCGGCAAGATCACCGAGGAGGAGCGCGACACCACGCTCGGCCGGCTCTCCTTCACCACCGACCTGGGCGACTTGGCCGACCGGGACCTCGTCGTCGAGGCCGTGATCGAGAACGAGCAGGTCAAGACCGAGATCTTCCGGGTGCTCGACCAGGTCGTGACACGGGCCGACGCCATCCTGGCCTCCAACACCTCCTCGATCCCGCTGGTGAAGCTGGCGGTGGCGACCTCGCGCCCGGACCAGGTCATCGGCATCCACTTCTTCAACCCGGCGCCGGTGCAGAAGCTCGTCGAGATCATTCCGGCGCTGACCACCGGCGAGGAGACCATCAAGCGCGCTGAGGCGGCCGTCTCCGGACTCCTCGGCAAGCACACCATCCGCGCCCAGGACCGCTCCGGCTTCGTCGTCAACGCGCTGCTGATCCCATATCTGCTCTCCGCGGTGCGGATGTTCGAGTCGGGGATCGCGAGCCGCGAAGACATCGACAACGGCATGGAGTTGGGCTGCGCCCACCCGATGGGTCCGCTGAAGCTCGCCGACCTGATCGGGCTGGACACCGTCGCCTCGGTCGCCGACTCGATGTACGCGGAGTTCAAGGAGCCGCTGTACGCCGCTCCCCCGCTGCTCCAGCGGATGGTGGACGCGGGACGGCTCGGCCGGAAGGCGGGCGCGGGCTTCTACGCGTACGGCTGAGGTCTTCGCGTACCGCTGACGCCCCGGTACGCACCGTGGGGACGGCGGCGGGGCCCTGTGCCGCGCCGTGGCTCCGCCGCCTCCCCCGCCCACCGGCCGTGACAGCGATCGCGACCGCGGGCCGGCCGGGCGCTCAGGGGCACGAGCAGGCCAACGGCCCGTCCGCACCGGCCTGTTCGCCGTCGGGCTCGCCCGCAGGACCGCCGCCCCGTCCAGCGCCTGGTCCCTCCGTATCCTCGGGCGGCGGCCCGTGCTCCGGCCGCTCGTGCGCGGGACCGTGTACGCGGCAGCGGTCGTTGCGCAGGGCGAGCAGGGCCACGTCGTCGGGCAGCCTGCCGCACGCATGGCGCAGCAGCGACCGCCGTACGGACTCCACGACGTCCTCGGGGTGCGCCACCGCGACGGCCCCGGCCCGTGCGGTGCGGCGGTCCCGTCTCCTGCCGCGTACGGACAGCGCCGACGTGAGCGCCTCCCCCAGCGGGAAGAAGCCGCCGTCGGCGTCGCGTGCGTCCTCGGCCCCGTCGGTGTAGAGGAACAGCGCCTCGCCGGGCGGCAGTCGGAGCGTCGCGGGCGCGGGCACCTCCGGCGGCAGCGGGGTCAGGCCCAGCGGCGGCAGCGGTTCGGCGGTGCTGACCGGTTCGGGGCGGCGTCTGCCGCTCTGCCCCGCGGCCAGCCGATAGGGCCAGGGATGGCCGCAGTTGACGGCACGTACCGCACCGTCGGGGCGCACCTCCAGCAGCAGCACCGTCACGAACTCCTCGTCCACGACCGGGTCCTGCGGTCCGGCGGCGGTGCCGCGGCCGGCGGCGAGGTGCCGCTCCAGCGTCCGCTCCAGGCGGTGCGGGACGCGCTCCAGCCGTGCCTCGTCGTACGCCGCCTCACGGAAGCCGCCGAGCACCGCCGCGACGGTGCCGATCGCGCCGAGCCCATGGCCCCGCACATCGCCGATCACGACGCGGACGCCGTACGCCGTGGCCACGGCGTCGTACAGATCGCCGCCCACCGCGGCACCGGGCGAGGCGGAGAGATATCCGGCGGCGACGGTGAGGCCGCCGAGGTGCGGCGGCAGGGGCGGTATCAGGGCCTGTTGGGCGGCGGTGGCCACTTCGCGGGTGCGGGCCAGCTCGTCGGCGAGGCGGGCGCGGCGCCGCAGCGCGTAACAACTGGCCACCGCCACACAGAGGATGGCCGCGAACATGCCGGACTTGCCGGCGAACTCCTCGTACACGGGGACGGTGCCCAGCGGGTAGAGCGCGAACAGCGCGCAGCCGCCGCCGAGCCAGACGCCGGTGCGCGCGCCCGTACCGGCGCACGCCAGCGCGGGAGTCGCCGCGAGGAGGGCCACGCAGTGGGTGCTCACGGGCAGCAGCAGCTCCCAGGCGAGGACGCCGACGACCCAGACCGCCGGGACCGCGAAGCCCACCGTCGTCCGCACGTTCCACCGGCCACGCGCCCGTCCGGGCCCGCGGTCCGAGGTTCTTCCTCCCCCGCCCCCTCCGGCCGTGCCGCCCTTCGTCGCTCCGGGGCCGGGGCCCGTGACGCCGGGACTCGCGACGCCAAGGCCCGTGCCGCCGGCGCGCGCTGCCTGGTCTCCGGTCATGCGGATGTTCCCTCCGGCCTCGGGGCGACCGCTCGCCCCGCCGTGCTGCTGTCCTGCCCCCTCCGCCCTGCAACCCCCTACGACGAGCACGATGGTGTCGGACGCACGGACCACGGCGACCAAGGACCGGCATAGCTCACACGATTGAGTGAGATGACGCATGATCTCGGACAAACTGCGGCCCGGCCCCTGGGAGTCAGGGACCGGGCCGGTTCGTGCGGACGGTGTCCGCGGAGGACGGGCGGCTCAGGCGCCGGCGGCGGCCTCCGCCCCGCGCAGCACCGCGCCCGTACGCTCCGCCGCCGAGGCCACCGCGGCGTCCCGCGCCGCCGAGGCCTCCTCCGCGGTCAGCGTGCGGTCGGCCGCGCGGAAGCGCAGCGCGTACGCCAGCGACTTCCTGCCGCTGCCGAGCTGTTCACCGGCGAAGACGTCGAACAGCCGTACAGATTCGAGGAGTTCGCCGGCGCCCTCGCGCAGCGCCGCCTCCACCCGGGCGGCCGGAACGGACTCGTCCACGACCAGGGCGACGTCCCGCGTCGCCACCGGGAAGCCGGAGACGCTCGGCGCCGGGACGACACCGCCGCCCGCGCTCTCGGCCGCGTCGAGGTCGATCTCCATCGCGCACGTACGCTGCGGCAGCCCGAGCGCCTTGACCACGCGCGGGTGCAACTCGCCCGCGTGCCCGACGAGTTGCTCCTCGCCGTCCGCTCCGTGTACGTACAGGGCCGCGCACCGGCCGGGGTGCCAGGGCGCGAACTGCGCGGCGCGCACGGTCAGTTCCGCGCCGGCGGCGTGCGCCACCGTACGCGCGGCCTCGACCGCGTCGGCCCATCCGGCGGCACGGCCCTCGCCCCACCAGCCCGGCTGTTCGCGGGGCCCGGCGAGGACCACGGCGACGTGCCGGGGCTGGCGCGGCAGCGCGGCGCCCAGCGAGGCGATCTCCTCCTCGGAGGGGCGGGCGTCCACGCGCAGCCGCGCCGCGCGCGTCTCCTCTCCGGTGGGCAGGAAGACCAGGCCCGTCTCGAAGAGGGCCAGCGAGCCCTGGCTGCCCTGGCTGCCGCGGCCGTCGTTACGCCGCAGCGCCGCGAGAAGACCCGGCAGCAGCGTTGTGCGCATCGCCGGTTCCTCGTCGGAGAGCGGGTTGACGAGCGTGACCGTACGGCGGCGCGGATCGTCCTCGGCCAGGCCGAGCTGGTCGAACGAATCCGCCCCGACGAACGGGTAGTTGAGCGCCTCGACATATCCGGCGCCGGCCAGCGCCCGCCCCACCCGGCGGTGCAGCCGCTGCCGTTCCGTCAGACCGCGCCCGGCGGGCGGACGGGGCAGCGTGGAGGGCAGATTCGCGTAGCCCTCCAGCCGGATGACCTCCTCGGCCAGGTCGTTGGGGTCGGTCAGGTCGGAGCGCCAGGAGGGGACGGTGACGGTCAGCTCGTCCTGCCCGTACACGTCGCATCCCACCTGCTGGAGCCGCCGTACGACGGCCTCACGGGGATAGTCGACGCCCGCGACCCGGCCGGGGTGCGACGCCGGGATCTTGACGGTGTGCGGGCCGTGCGGCGTGACGAAATACGTGACGCCCGCCTCGGCCGTGCCTCCGCCCAGCAGCACCAGCAGATCGACGGTGCGCTGCGCGGCGGCGGCCGCGGCCTCCGGGTCGACGCCGCGCTCGAAGCGCCGCGACGCCTCGGAGGAGATGCGGTGCCGGCGGCTGGTACGGGCGACGGTCACCGGGTCGAAGTGGGCGGCCTCGACGACCACTTCGGTGGTGCCGCGCCACTCGCCGCTCTGCTCGTCCTGCTCCGGGTCGGCGACCTCGCTGTCGATGCCGCCCATCACTCCGGCCAGGCCGATGGGGCCGGTCTCGTCCGCGATCACCAGATCGTCGGCGTCCAGCTTCCGCTTGGTGCCGTCGAGCGTGGTCAGCAGCTCGCCCGCGACCGCACGGCGGACCGTGATGGGGCCCTCCAGCCGGGTGCGGTCGTAGGCGTGCAGCGGCGAACCCAACTCCAGCATCACGTAGTTGGTGATGTCGACGGGCAGCGAGACCGGGCGCATGCCGGACTTCTGCAGACGCCGCCGGAGCCACAGCGGCGAGGCGGCCTCCGGGCGCAGCCCCGTGACCGTACGGGCCGCGAAGCGGTCGCAGCCGCGCGGGTCGGCGACCTCCACCTGGTAGCCCTCGGCGTTGGGCGTGGGCACGTCGAGCAGCGCGGGGTCGCGGAGCTGGAGACCGTACGCCGTGGCCGTCTCGCGGGCGATGCCGCGCATGGAGAGGCAGTAGCCGCGGTCGGGCGTGACGGCGATGTCCAGTACCTCGTCGACCAGTTCGAGCACCTCGACCGCGTCGGCGCCCGGCTCGTACTCCGGCGGCAGCACGAGGATCCCCGTGCCGTCGTCCGGCAGGCCCAGCTCGCCGCCGGAGCAGATCATGCCCTCGGAGACCTTGCCGTAGGTCTTGCGGGCGCTGATGGCGAAGCCGCCGGGCAGCACGGCGCCCGGGAGCACCACGACGACCTTGTCGCCGACGCGGAAGTTGGTCGCGCCGCAGACGATGTTCTGCGGTTCACCGGTGCCGTTGGCGTCGCCGACGTCGACCTGGCAGTAGCGGATGGGCTTCTTGAACTCGGTCAGCTCCTCGATCGCCAGCACCTTGCCGACGACGAGCGGCCCATGGATCCCGGCGCCGAGCCGGTCGACGGTCTCGACCTCCAGGCCGGCCTCGATGAGCTTCGCCGCGACGTCACGGCCGGTCTCGCCCGCCGGCAGTTCCACGTACTCTCGCAGCCACGAAAGCGGGGCGCGCATCAGATCTCCATCCCGAACGGCCTGGTGAAACGCACGTCACCCTCGACCATGTCTCGCATGTCCTCGACGTTGTGGCGGAACATCATCATCCGCTCGATCCCGAACCCGAAGGCGAAGCCGCTGTACCTCTCCGGGTCCACGCCGCAGGCGGTCAGCACACGCGGGTTGACCATCCCGCAGCCGCCGAGCTCGATCCAGCCCTCGCTGGAACACGTACGGCACGGGTTGTCCGGATCGCCCACGGACGCGCCGTGGCAGCGGTAGCAGACCATGTCCATCTCGGCCGACGGCTCGGTGAACGGGAAGTAGTTGGGCCGCAGCCTCGTGTGCACGCCCTCGCCGAACAGCTCGCGCACCATGTGGTCGAGCGTGCCCTTGAGGTCGGCCATCGTCAGACCCTCGTCGACGGCGAGCAGTTCGACCTGCGTGAAGACGGGGGTGTGCGTGGCGTCCAGCTCGTCGGTACGGAAGACCCGGCCGGGGCAGATGACGTAGACGGGCGGCTCGCGGTCGAGCAGCGTACGGATCTGCACGGGCGAGGTGTGCGTACGCAGCACGACGCCGCTGTCCTCGGCGGAGCCCGGCGCGTCCCCGTCCCCCGGCTCCCCGGGTCCGCGGACGAAGAAGGTGTCCTGCATCGTGCGCGCGGGGTGGTCCGGGCCGATGTTCAGGGCGTCGAAGTTGAACCACTCCGCCTCGGTCTCGGGGCCCTCGGCCACCGCGTACCCCATGGCGACGAAGACGTCCTCGACCCGCTCGCTGAACGTCGTCAGCGGGTGGCGGGCGCCGGCGGGCAGCCGGTCGTAGGGCAGCGTGACGTCGACCGCCTCCTCGACGAGCACCCGCTCGTCGCGCTCGCGCTCCAGCTCCTCCTGCCGCTGCTTCAGCGCCTGCGAGACGGCGCCGCGCGCCTGCCCGACGCGCTTGCCCGCGTCGGCCTTCGCGTGCGGGGGCAGAGCGCCGATCTCGCGGTTGGCGAGGGCCAGCGGGGAACGGTCGCCCGCGTGGGCGGCCTTCACCTCCCGCAGCGCCTCGAGATCACCGGCGGCGGCGACGGCGGCGAGCGCCTCGTCCTTCGCCCGGTCGATCACTTCCGGTTTGAGCGCCTCGACCTCGACGGGGTCGTAGGACTTGTTGGGTGCGGACATCTCTTCCCGTACTTCCGATTCGGATCCGGCTGTGCCGGCGTTCCCTCGCCCCTTGGCGGGCCCGGGGACCCCGGCAGCCGAGTCTAGATGGGCGGGCGCACGCCCCCGCACACGGCCGTGATCGCCTGATCACGCGGAGGGGCCGCGCTCGCGCGGACCGCGGAGAAGCCCGTGCGCGCCGCTCAGGCCAGAAAGGCCGGGGCGCCCACGGGCAGGGTAAATCGGAACCGGGCGCCGCCGTCGGCCGCGCGGTCCACGGCGATCGTCCCGCCGTGCGCTTCGACGATGCCCTTGACGATGTACAGGCCCAGGCCGGTGCCGCCGCGCTTGCTTCCCCGCCAGAAGCGGGTGAAGACGCGGCTCATCGACTCCTCGGGGATGCCGGGGCCTTCGTCGCTCACGGTGACCGCCGTTCCTTCTTCGTCGTGGCGCAGCGGTGCGGCTGCCACCTCGATGGTGACAGTGCCCTCGCCGTGACGCACGGCGTTTTCCAGCAGATTGCCCAGCACCTGGTCGACCTTGTCGGGGTCGGCCCACAGTCCGGGCAGCGGCTCGCTGACGCGGACCGCGAAGCGGTCGGCCGAGCGTCCGGCGGCGATGTGGGCCTCGACGTGACGGCGTACGGCGGCGGCCATGTCGACGGGCTGGCGGCGCACTTCGAGTCGTCCGGAGTCGATGCGGGAGATGTCGAGCAGCTCGGCGATGAGCCGTGTGACGCGGTTGGCGTCGGCGTCGACGGTCTCCAGCATCAGCCGCTTCTGGTCGTCGGTGAAGCGCTCCCACTTCGCCAGCAGCGTCGCGGTGAAGCCCTTCACGGAGGTGAGCGGGGAGCGCAGTTCGTGCGCGACGGTCGCTATCAGCTCGGCATGGCTGCGCTCGGCACGGCGCCGGGCCTCGGTGCCGCGCAGCGTCACCACGAGCCGCTGGAGCGGGCCCTTCGGGTACGCCCGTACGTAGCGGGCGGCCACCATCACCTCACGGCCGCCGGGCAGCAGCAGATTCCGCTCGGGCTGGCCGGTACGGGTGGCGAGGCCGCCGTAGGGGTCGGTCACCTGCCACCAGCGGCGGCCGTCCACATCCTCCAGCGGCAGCACCTGCTGGAAGGCCGCGCCCAGGGCGTCGGCGGCGGTGAGCCCGGTGATGCGGGAGGCGGCGGCGTTGAAGCAGACGACCCGGCCCGTACCGTCGGCGACGACGATCCCCTCGGGCAGGTCGTCGGGGTGCAGACCAAGCCAGGCGTCGCCGGTGTCGTGGGACTCGGCGCGTGCGCCGGAGGCGGGCGGATCGGGGACGGGCGCGTGGCGCTCCGCCGCGTCGCGCCCGGACGGGTCCGCGCGGACACCGGCCGAGGGGGACGAGGACGGGGCTCCGCGCGGCTGTATGCGCTGCGCCCCCGCGTCCATGCCGCCGCACCCCCCTCTCCTCACCGCACTGGATCCACCGGCCCAGAAGGGGGCTCTGCCGGCACCGCCCCCGGGCCCGGCCACCCTACTAGTGCACCGCGCACGGTGTCCCTCCCCGCGACGGCGGCGGAAGGCCGCACACGCAGCGACGAAGGGAGCGCTCAGGGCGTACACCGGGGCGCACGGATCCCGCCCGTGGTGTGCGCCCCCGGCAGCACCCGCACCGCACCCCGGGTGCCGCCTATGCGGTGCCGCTCTGGGTGGTGCGCTGGGCGCGGGCCGAGGCGTACAGGCATACCGCCGCCGCCGTCGCCAAGTTGAGGCTCTCCGCCCGCCCGTGGATGGGTACGCGCACGACCCCGTCCGCCAACGCCCGCGTCTCCTCCGGCAGACCCCATGCCTCGTTGCCGAAGATCCAGCCGGTGGGGCCGCCCATCGCCCCCTCGTCCAGTTCGGCGTCGAGGTCCCGCTCGCCAGCGCCGTCGGCCGCCAGCAGCCGTACGCCCGCCGTACGCAGCCCCGCGGCGGCCTCGTCCGCCGGTACGCCGACGACGACCGGCAGATGGAAGAGCGAACCGGCGGACGCCCGCACCGTCTTGGGGTTGTAGAGGTCGACGGAGGCGTCGGTGAGGATCACGGCGTCGGCGCCGGCGGCGTCCGCACAGCGCAGCACCGTGCCCGCGTTGCCGGGGTCGCGTACGTGCGCGAGCACGGCCACGAGCCGCGGCCGTGCCGCGAGCACCGCCTCCAGCGGGGAGTCGAGGAAGCGGCAGACCCCGACGAGACCCTGCGGGCTGACGGTGCTGGCAATGTCCTCCAGCGTCCGCGGATCGGCGAGGTGCACACGTGCCCCGGACTCCCGGGCCCCGTCCAGGATCTCCGGGTACCGCCCGGCCGCCTCCGGTGTGGCGAACAGCTCGACGAGTACGGGGACTTCGGCTCCCCGGCCGTCCCCGTCGCCCGCGGTGCGGTACGCGGCAGCCGCCTCCCGTACGGCCTGCGGCCCCTCGGCGAGGAAACGGCGGTCCTTGGCGCGGAAGTTGCGCCGCAGAAGGCGCCGCGCGGCGGCGACACGTGCGGAGCGCGGCGAGATCAGATCGGGGGTGCCCATGGGCGGCGGCTCACTTCTCGTTCGTGGCCGTACGGCACGCACAGCAGCGGACCCGCGGGCAGTGCTGCCCGCGGGTCCGCTGCGGATACGTCATGCCTCCGGCGTGCTGTGACGCGTGCTTCAGGCGGCCTTCGGGGCGTTGACGTCGCTCGGGAGCGCCTTCTGCGCCGTCTCGACGAGCGCGGTGAAGGCACCGGCGTCGTTGACCGCGAGGTCGGCGAGGATCTTGCGGTCCACCTCGATGTTGGCGGCCTTCAGACCCTGGATGAAGCGGTTGTACGTGATGCCGTTGGCGCGGGCGGCGGCGTTGATGCGCTGGATCCAGAGCTGCCGGAAGTCGCCCTTGCGCCGCTTACGGTCGTTGTAGTTGTAGACGTAGGAGTGGGTGACCTGCTCCTTCGCCTTGCGGTACAGGCGCGAGCGCTGACCGCGGTAGCCGCTGGCCTGCTCGAGGATCGCGCGGCGCTTCTTGTGTGCGTTGACGGACCGCTTGACGCGTGCCACTTGATAACTCCTTGGTACACGGGGCCGGTCTGGTGGAACGACCACCCAGCCCGATCGATGGGGACCCGGTCGGACCGGCCTTACTTGCCGAGAAGCTTCTTGGCCTTCTTCGCGTCGGCGGGCGCCATCTCGGTCTTGCCGGCCAGGCGGCGCGTCAAGGTGGACGGCTTGTGCTCGAGAAGGTGGCGGCGGCCGGCACGCTGGCGCATCACCTTGCCCGAGCCGGTGATCTTGAAGCGCTTGCGGGCACCGCTGTGCGTCTTGTTCTTCGGCATCTCGCCGTTCACTCCTCGTCGATGACACCCCGCCGTCCGGCCCGTCGGGCCGGGTGCGAGGACGTCCTGTATCGCTGGTACGGGTGGTTGTCCTTGAGGGGCTTCCCGAGGCGAGCCCCTGGAGGAACTCACGCCTCGGCGGGCTCCTCGGCAGGCTCCTCGGCGGGGCTGCTCTCCTGCTGGCGGCCGGCCTTGCGGGCGGCCTGAGCCTCGCGGGCCTCGGCCATCGCCTCGGTCTTCTTCTTGTGCGGACCGAGCACCATGATCATGTTGCGGCCGTCCTGCTTCGGGTTGGATTCCACGAAGCCAAGGTCGGCGACGTCGTCCGCGAGCCGCTGGAGCAGACGGAAGCCCAGCTCGGGGCGGGACTGCTCACGTCCGCGGAACATGATCGTGATCTTGACCTTGTCACCCTGCTTGAGGAACCGGACGACGTGACCCTTCTTGGTGTCGTAGTCGTGCGGATCGATCTTCGGCCGGAGCTTCATCTCCTTGATGACCGTGTGCGCCTGGTTCTTGCGCGCTTCACGGGCCTTCATGGCCGACTCGTACTTGAACTTTCCGTAGTCCATGAGCTTGCACACCGGCGGACGTGCCGTCGCGGCCACCTCGACCAGGTCGAGGTCGTATTCCTGTGCGAGCTCCAGGGCCTTGGCAAGCGGCACGATGCCGACCTGCTCGCCACTGGGACCGACGAGTCGCACCTCGGGGACGCGAATCCGGTCGTTGATGCGGGGCTCGGCGCTGATGGGGCCTCCTCGGGTACACGGCGCGGCGGTCTGGCGGACGGCCGCGTAAGTGATGTCGTCTGTGGGTGACCACCGCACGCAGACGCAAAAACGCCCCTGACGGACACAGGCGGTGGCTCCTCAAAGACCTGGAGCACCGACGCGTGAACCGCGGGGCGCAGCCTGACCGTTGACCCGCGGCCCAGAGGGCCGTCAGGTGGGAGTTCGGAGCCTCCACTTGCGGGCCGGAGTCTTGTGCTCTCCAGCCGGTCGATGTCCCAGCATACCAGGGGTCACGAAGGGCTCCCAGCCGGGCGGGCGGGGGCACCTGGGCGGGAAGCGGCACCGCGGGGGGTTCTAGGGTGGCACGCATGAGCGACACCGAACCGGGCGGCCCCGCGGGGCCTGCCGACGCGGCCCGAGGCGCCTCCGGTGCGCCCGACTTCGACAGCATGACCCGCGACATCGCGGACGTGCCGGCGGTCGAGGTGATCACCACCGTCGCCGTACACCTGATGAGTTCCGCCGCGGTGAACCTCGGCCTCTCCGAGGACGGCGAGCAGCACCGCGACCTGGACGAGGCGCGCAAGCTGATCCACGCCCTGGCCGGGCTGGTCACCGCGAGCGCCACGGAGATCGGCTCGTACCACGCGGCGCCGCTGCGCGACGGGCTCAAGTCGCTGCAACTGGCCTTCCGCGAGGCCTCGGCCGTACCGGACGAGCCGGGGCAGGGGCCGGGCGAGAAGTTCACGGGGCCGGTCTTCGGCTGAACCCGTCCGCTGCGGCGGCCGGTCAGCGGCCGGAGCCCGAGGGCTGGAGGTTGCGGTGCAGCTCCGCGCCCGCGGGCGGGTGCGTGACGCGGTAGACGGCCGCCGCCAGCAGGCCGCCGGCGAGCGGTGCCACGAGGAAGAGCCAGAACTGGGTCAGGGCGGCGCCGCCCGCGAAGATCGCCGGGCCCAGGCTCCTGGCCGGATTGACCCCCGCGCCCGTGAGCGGGATGCCGATCAGGCTGACCACGGCCAGGGTGAGGCCGATGGGCAGTCCGCCGAAGCCCGCGATGGTCACCTTGTGCGTCATGCAGAGATAGACGTACACGAGCAGGGCCGTCAGCAGCAGTTCGGCGAGGAAGGCGCCGCCGAGGTTGATCTGCACCGCGGAGCGGTCCCCGAAGCCGTTGGTGCCGAAGCTCCCGCTGGTCTTGAGGCCGGGCACCTGCTTGGCGAGCAGGAAGAGCAGCGCGGCGCCCGCGATGGCGCCGGCGACCTGCGCGATCCAGTACTTCACCGCGGTGTGCACGTCCAGCCGCTTGGCCGCGAGCATGCCGAGGGTGACCGCCGGGTTCACGTGGGCGCCGGAGACCGGTCCGAAGACGTAGGCCAGGGCGAGCAGCGTGAAGCCGAAGGTGAGGGCGATGCCGAGCGTGCCGATGTACTCACCCGACAGCACCGTGGCACCCACCGCGAAGAAGACGAGGACCAGGGTTCCGAGGAATTCCGCCGCAGTGCTCTGCAGCTCCGTCTCTGTCGACATGGCACTCCTGACACGTCGGAGGTTGGACGCTCACCATCCTCCGCCGCGTGCACGGGGCTCGCATGTCGAGCCGTACGGACTACGGGGGCAGCCGGCTCCCGGCGTCAGTCCCGGTAGAGCGCGTCCCCGGGGAGGGCGGTGCCGGGCGGCAGCAGCGCCAGTTCCAGTCCCCGTACGAGACGGGCGCGCAGGGTCTCGTCGGAGGCGAGCGCGCCCGCGATGCGGCGTACGGCCGCGGTCGCGGTGTCCTTGTCGGCGGCGGCACGCGGGGTCAGCGTGACGGCGAGCGTGCCGTCCGTACCGGGGCCGCCGGGTGTGAGGTGGGCGCCCGTCACGTCCGGGTCGGCGGCGAGCAGGGCGCGCAGCGCGGCGGCGA
>NZ_LJGW01000383.1 GCF_001751255.1 Streptomyces nanshensis
CCCCGGCCCGGCCGCTGGCAGTGCGGCGGCCCGGGGGCCGGTCCGTCGACGAGACGCGGTGCGCTATCCGAAGCGCAGCCGGTAGAGCATCAGCAGCGCCGCGGCGGTGTTCGCCGCGGGCACCTCGCCCTTGGCGATCAGATCCGGCGTCTCCTTCAGCGGCACCCACTCGCGCTTGTCCGACTCGAAGTCGTCCTCGGGGTGCCCCTGGTAAGTGGCGCTGTCCGACCAGTAGATGTGATGCCGCGCGTCGGTCAGACCGTTCGCGGGCTCGACCGTCATCAGATGCCGGAGCGTGCCCGGGCGCCAGCCCGTCTCCTCCAGCATCTCCCGTGCCGCCGCGTCGGCGAGGTCCTCACCGTCCTCGACCACCCCGGCGGCGATCTCCCACCCCCAGCTATCCGTGATGAAACGGTGCCGCCACAGCAGCAGCACCTCGTTGCGCTCGTTGACCGCGGTGGCCATGGCCACCGGCCGCAGCCGGATCAGATAGTGATCCAGATGACGGCCGTCCGGCAGCTCTACGTCCGCGAGATTGACCCGTAACCACTGGTTCTCGTACACCGTGTGTTCACCCAGGTTCTTCCATCGCACGTATGTGCCCCCTTCCTGACGGAGGTTGGGCACATCCCAGCACGCCGCGGCAGTCCCCTGACAGAGGCACCGCCCGGCCGGCCTTCCGTCAGAAAGGCACCCGCAGCGTCTCCTCGATCAGCTCCGCCGCCTTCGCGACCGGTGTGCCGGGGTGCCGCAGAAGGCTCTCCCGTACCTGCCGCATGCGCTGCCGCAGCAACTGTGATTCGATGCCCTGCGCCTGATCGGCCATCCGTACCGCCGTCTCCGCAGCGCGTTCCGGCGAACCGGTGCGCAGCTCCACGCCGGTGAGCGTGACCAGCCGGTTGACCCGGCCGCGCACATGGGCGGGTGCCCTGGCCGCCTCCTCGGCATACCGCCGCGCCGGGTCCAGCTCGCCGAGTACGAGGAGCGCCTCCGCCAATCGCACCTGGACCAGGCCCGGTTGGACGTAGTCGGTCTCCTCGGGCTCCTCCTCGGGACGAATGCGGGTGGAGCAGTTCTCGGCACTGCGCATGCAGTCGTGGGCGCTCCGCCGATCGCCGATGCGCGCGTACGCCTTGGCCTGCATCGCGTACAGGTCGGTCGCGAGCGCCGGGGTGGAGTGCGGCCCCGGCGTGCGTAAGACCGCCTCGGCACAGGCGATGGCGCGCCGGTTGTCGCGGAGATACAGGGCCTGGTTGACGAGCAGCGAGACGACGTAGCCGCCGAAGGGCCGGTCGCCGGAGGCCTTGGCGAGGCGCAGCGCCTGGTGGAAGTAGCGCTGTGCCAGGCCCTGTTCGTCGGCGTCGTACGCGCAGATGCCGCCGACCGCGGCCAACGCACCGGCGGCGCGGCACAGTTCGCGTCCGGTGCCGTCGTCGTAGTCGCCGCGCAGCAGCGGTGTCACCTCGCCGGTGAGGAAGTGGACGACGCGGGGGCGCGTGGCGACGCCGCCGGCGTTGCGGTAGAGGTGCTCGTAGTGTCCGCGCGCGGCGTGCAGCAACTCCACGTCCACGTCCGAGACTTCACGTTTCCCCCGGTGGGAGACGTCGACGTCGTCGGGCGGGTTCTCCCACTCCCACACCGGCGCGACCGCCGCCGCGCCCGTCAGCAGCGAGGGCCCGGGGGCCTGGGCGTGCAGCTCGTCGGAGCGCCAGGAGACCGCGGCGCGCTCCACGAACCGTCCCAGCGGAGCCGGTCCGTCCTCCTCCCCGTCCGCTCCGGATGGACGGGGTGACGTCGGCGGCGAGCCCGGTGGGCCGGCCATGCCGATGTCGGCGAGCGTCAACGCGCGCTCCAGGCGCGCACCGAGGATCTCGCATATCAGCTCGGGCACCCGGCCCCGGGGACGCTGGCCCTTGACCCAGCGCGCGACGGCCGTGTGATCGTAACGCAGAGTCACATTCTGCTCCGCGCCGAGGCGATTGACTCTCATGGCCAGACCGGCCCGGGAGATTCCGGACTGGTCAAGCAGTACGTCCAGTTGACTGTTGGGCTCCATCTCGCCCTCCGGTCGTCCAACCCTTGTTTCAGAGAGTAACGGAACATCCGTTCACACGGGGTGTGAAAGTCGCACCTCTGCGTGCGCGCGGCACATGCTCCCCAACAAGCGGAAGCTGCGGTTCGCTTGGAAGCACTCCGCACGCGACACCGCGCCGGAGCAGACGAGG
Organism: Streptomyces nanshensis; assembly: GCF_001751255.1. Classification (GTDB taxonomy): domain Bacteria; phylum Actinomycetota; class Actinomycetes; order Streptomycetales; family Streptomycetaceae; genus Streptomyces; species Streptomyces nanshensis_A. Next base: position 2,226 of record NZ_LJGW01000383.1, read on the forward strand.
AGGAAAAACACCGTGAACGACCCGATCCGATTCCGCTTCCACACCCTCCGGACGGTGCGCCGTGCCGCCCGCTGAGTACCGGCGCCGGGACCCGACGCCGAACACCGCGCTGCGCTCGTTAGTCGACGAAAGCGAGTGGACCCAGGAGGCGTTCGCGCGCGCCATCACCCGTCTCGGCGCGAAGGCGGGGGTGCGGCTGAGCTACGACCGCACCAGCGTGGCCCACTGGCTGCGCGGAAGCCGCCCCGCTCCGCGGGTGCAGGGGTTCATCGCCGAGGCGCTCTCCCGCCGGCTGGGGCGTCCCGTCGAGGTGACCCAACTGGGCATGGGCGACGGGCAGTCCGGCGGTCCGGGACCGCGCGTGAGGCGGGCCGACGGCGCGGGCGCCGCCCGGGGCCGCCGGTACGGAACGCAGGACCGTACGGAATCCGGCACCGCCGCCGGGACCGTCTCCGCGACCGCTTCCGACACCGTCTCCGACACCGCCGCTTCCGACACCGCGTACGGCGCCCGACTCCCCGCCGGAGCCGCCCGGTTGAGCACTCCCGCCGGTGAACAGGCCCCGCTGGCCGACCGGTTGGCCGCCCTCACCGCCGCCGTCGTCGGTCCGCCGCGCGCGGACCAGCCGCCGCCCGCGCCGTACAGGCTGGCGCTCACCACCGCCGCGGTCCTCGGGCCCCGGAAAGCCGCCACCACCGGGACCGCCGGAGACGAGAAGGCCACCGGGACGTCAACTGCCCCCGAAACGCCCGGAGTCCGCACCCCCGAACACAGCCGCCCCCTCGCCGAGGAGCCCTCCGAGACTCCCGAACCCCTCCGACCCCGTCCGCCCCGGGACTTCCCCTCCCTCTCCCGGGGCGGACGGCCCGCCCGGCGCACCACGCCCGACGAGGTCGCCTCCGTACGCGAGCACGCCCGCTTCTTCGCCCAGCAGGCGGACCGCCACGGCGGAGGCCACATCCGCACCCCGCTCGCGGCCTGCCTCGCGGGGCTGGTGCGCCGGCTGCGCGAGGGCGGAGAGGGCCCGTACCACCCCCAACTCGTCGCGGGCGCCGCCCGGTTGAGCTATCTGCTGGGCCGTGTCTACGCGGACGAGCAGCGCCACGGCCTCGCCCAGCGCGCCTTCGTCACAGCGGCCCAGCTCGCCGCCGAGGGAGAGGACCCCGAGGGCGTCGCCCTCGTACAGCGGGCGCTCAGCTCACAGGCGTACCAGCTCGGCCACCGGCGCCAGAGCCTCGCGCTCGCGCAGGCCGCGTGCGAGACGGCGCCCACCGATGCGGCGCCTTCCACCCGCTCGTTCCTCTTCGCGGGGCTGGCCGTGGCACGCGCCGCCGAGGGCGAACGCGACCCGGCGCTGGCGGCACTGCGCCGCGCGGAGTACGAACTCGCTCGCGCGCCCGCGGACTTGACGACGGGCCCGGAGACGCCCGACGGCGGCGAGCCCGTCGGCTCGTACCAGGACGCGGCGCTGCACTACCAGGCGAGCCAGGTGCGCGCCGCCCTGGGCGACCAGGACGGCGCGGTCCGCGAACTGCGCGCCTCGCTGCGCTCCCGCCCCGCCGGTGAACGCCGCTCGCGCGCCCTCAGCCAGGCGGAGCTGGCCGAACTCCTGCTCTCCCGGGGGCGCTTGGCGGAGGCGTGCTCGGCGTGGCAGACGTTCCTCGGGGACTCGGCGCTCGTAAGGTCCGGGCGTGTCCGCCGAGCCCGCGACCGGATGCCGCGGCTGCTGCGTCCGTACGTCCACGAGCGGTGCGCGCAGGGCCTGTTGACGCGTGCGGGCTTCCCGCTGCGCGGGCCGGGCGCGGAGTAAGCCCGCGGCGGGATGGGCATGACCCTCGAACACACGAGAGCGCTAGGAAGGTACGGGGAGAGATGGCCACACCCATCACAGCAAGCGCGTTCATCGCGGCCCTCAAAAAGGAGGGCGTGACGGTCGAAGAGGTACGCGACTGGCGCAACCACAACCGCAATCACAAGGGCCCCTGGGGCCCCGTGCACGGGATCATGATCCACCACACCGTGACGAGCGGCGCCAAGGAGACGGTCGACCTCATCTACGACGGCCGCTCCGATCTCCCCGGACCGCTGGCGCACGGGGCCATCACCAAGGACGGCACGGTGCACCTCGTCGGCCACGGCCGCGCGAACCACGCGGGGCTCGGCGACGACGACGTGCTACGCGCGGTGATAGCCGAGGACGATCTGCCCAAACCCAACCAGATGAACACAGACGGCAATCGGTACTTCTACGGCTTCGAGTGCGAGAACCTCGGCGACGGCGACGACCCGTGGCCGGACGCACAGCTCGACGCCATCGAACGTGCCGCGGCCGCCCTGTGCCGGCACCACGGCTGGAACGCCGCCTCGGTCGTCGGCCATCTGGAGTGGACGAACCAGAAGTCCGATCCCCGCGGCTTCACCATGGACTCCCTGCGCAAGCGCATCGCGTCACGGCTGAAGTGACAGCGTCCCGCGGCCGCCGCCGGCGCGGGAACGGAAGCGGGACGCGGCCGGACGGGAGCCACGCTTCGGAAGGGGCGGAGGGACAACGGAGGCGACGGGAGGCGCGGGCGGCGCGACAATGCACAGGTGAACCGCAGCGCCCCCGCCCCTCCCCCGCACCGCCCGCACCGCCCGCGAGCCCCGCGGCCGCGCCCCGGCGGCGCCGGAGCGGACGCGCTCCTCGACGCGCTCGACCCCCCGCCCGTACTCCCCTCCCCGCACGAGGAGTTGAGCGACGAACGCTTCGCCGCGCACGGCGTACGGCTCTTCCTCAAGCGCGACGACCTGATACACCCGACAGTTCCGGGCAACAAATGGCGCAAACTCGCCCCTAATCTGCGCGCCGCGCTCGACGCGGGCCATACGACGCTGCTGACGTTCGGCGGCGCCTACTCCAACCATCTGCGCGCCACCGCGGCCGCCGGCCGGATGCTCGGCCTGGCGACCGTCGGCGTCGTACGCGGCCACGAACTGGCCGCCCGCCCGCTCAACCCCTCGCTCGCCCGCTGCGCCGCCGACGGCATGCGGCTCCACTTCGTCACCCGCGCCGACTACCGGCGCCGCCACGAGGCGGACTTCACCGACCGGCTGCTCCACGACGCGGACGCCGACGCCGCCGGGCGCCGGGCCGTACGGGACGCCTTCCGCATCCCCGAGGGCGGCAGCAACTCCCTTGCCGTACAGGGCTGCAAGGCACTCGGCGAGGAGCTGCGCGGACGCACCGACGTCGCCGCCGTCGCCTGCGGTACGGGCGGCACCCTCGCCGGACTCGCGGCGGGGCTCGGACCGGACCAGCGCGCCCTGGGCGTCCCCGTACTGCGCGGCGGCTTCCTCGACGGCGACATAGGTGAGCTGCAACGTTCGGCCTTCGGCGGGCCGCGCGGCCGGTGGCATCTGGACGAGCGCTTCCACTTCGGCGGCTACGCACGCGGCGGCCCCCAACTGGAGGAGTTCGCCTCCGACTTCGCGGCCCGGCACGGCCTTCCGCCACTGGAGCGCCTCTACGTCGCCAAGCTGCTCTTCGCCCTCACGACGCTCGCCGGGGAGGGCGCCTTCGCGCCCGGCAGCACCGTGACGGCCGTTGTCACAGGTCCGCGTTAGCGTCGGCGGCATGATCAGAGCCGCCACACCGTCAGACGTCCCGGCCCTCCAGGAGATGATCCGCGAACTCGCGGCGTACGAAAAAGCGTTGGAGCACGCACGCGCGACGGACCGGCAGCTCCACGACGCCCTGTTCGCCGATCACCCCGCGGTCTTCGCACTGATCGCCGAGGAGGACACGGAGAGTGACCCCGTCGGTTTCGCTCTGTGGTTCCTCAATTTCTCCACATGGACCGGCACTCACGGTGTGTATCTGGAGGACTTGTACGTCCGCCCCTCCGCCCGCGGCTCCGGGTACGGGAAGCAACTGCTTTCAGCCCTTGCCGGAATCTGTGTCGAACGGGGTTATGAACGCTTCGAGTGGTGGGTATTGGACTGGAACGAACCCTCAATCGGTTTCTACAGATCACTCGGCGCCGAACCGATGGAGGACTGGACGGTCTTCCGCATGTCAGGGGACCCCCTGAGAAGACTGGCCGACGGCAACACAGCGTAACCACTTCGGATTTGCGAGCCCCGACCCCTAGCCACAGACAGTACCCATATGTTTACTATGGGTGACGCTCACGTGATGGGGAGCTGCGGTTCGTCGTAGATCCGTGCGGGCGACATCCGCTCGTGGATCGCGATAGCGTCGCAGGCGAACCATCGACGGCGTCAGTCCGTTGGTTCCCCGTGGAGAAGATCCACGGGCTGCGCGGCGGACCGACGCACTCGTACAGCGAACGAGCCGAACCGGCTTGTGCCACTTTGGAGGTGAGGGTGTCCCAGATCGCAGGTGAGCCCGTGGGGCAGGACGGACAGGACTTCGTCGAGGTCCGGCTGCCCGCGGCGGGTGCCTATCTGTCGGTGTTGCGGACGGCCACTGCCGGACTCGCGGCCCGCTTGGACTTCACCCTCGACGAGATCGAGGATCTGCGCATCGCCGTCGACGAGGCGTGCGCCATCCTTCTCCAGCAGGCGCTGCCGGGCTCGGTGCTCAGTTGCGTCTTCCGGCTCGTCGGCGATTCTCTGAGGGTCACCGTCTCGGCACCCACCACCGACGGCAGGGCACCGGAGCGCGACACCTTCGCCTGGACGGTGCTCTCCGCCCTGGCCGGCGAGGTGGATTCGGCGGTGTCCGACGACCGTACGGTCAGCATCAGCCTGCACAAGAAGCGCGGTGCGGGCCCCGGAGCGCCGTGACTGACCACGAGGCACGGGAGCATTGGGCAGGCCGCGTCGGTGCGGCGGCCGACCCGGTCGTGCCTGAACAGGCCAGGCCGCACCCCGCCGACCCCAGCAGTCAGCGACCGGAGCAGGCAGAGCGGGCGGACGCGATGGACATGCAGCAACAGCAGGAGACGCACGGACACGGCATCGCACACGGACACGAGCACGGCGCACGCACGGCACGGGCCACGCAGTTCGCGCACTTCGATCCGCACGACCGCAGCGGTGCACGCTCCATGTTCATCGCGCTGCGGAATCTGCCCGACGGCTCTCCCGAGCGTGCCGAGCTGCGCAACCACCTGGTCCGGATGCACCTCCCCCTCGTCGAGCACCTGGCCCGCCGCTTCCGCAACCGCGGCGAACCGCTCGACGACCTCACCCAGGTCGCGACGATCGGCCTGATCAAGTCGGTCGACCGCTTCGACCCGGAGCGCGGCGTCGAGTTCTCCACGTACGCCACCCCCACCGTCGTCGGTGAGATCAAGCGCCACTTCCGCGACAAGGGCTGGGCCGTGCGCGTCCCGCGCCGCCTTCAGGAACTGCGCCTCTCGCTCACCTCGGCCACGGCCGAGCTGTCCCAACTCCACGGCAGGGCCCCGACGGTGCACGAGCTGGCCCAGCGGCTGTCGATCTCCGAGGAGGAGGTGCTGGAGGGCCTCGAATCCGCGAACGCCTACAGCACGCTCTCCCTCGACGTCCCCGACACCGACGACGAGTCGCCGGCCGTCGCGGACACCCTCGGCGCGGAGGACGACGCGCTGGAAGGCGTGGAGTACAGGGAATCGCTCAAGCCGCTTCTGGAGGAACTGCCCCCGCGCGAGAAGAAGATCCTGCTGCTGCGCTTCTTCGGCAACATGACGCAGTCGCAGATCGCGCAGGAGGTCGGCATCTCACAGATGCACGTATCGCGCCTGCTGGCACGGACGTTGGCACAACTGCGGGACAGGCTCCTCGTCGAGGAGTGACCGAGACCCCACCGTTCGCACCGCCCGTCGCACCATGAACGGGCGGTGCGGGCGTTCCAGGGCCGTATCCCGCGCCCGTAGAAGAGGCTGTCAGGCGTCGCGCGGTCCGATGCCCAGCGCCTCGGTCGCGGTGGGATTGACCAGGCAGGCGAGCACCGCCGCCCCCGTCAGCGCGATGAGGATGCCGCCGGCCGTCCACACCCCGCCGTTCTGTGCCATCTGGTAGCCCGACGGCAGCGCGATGAGCTGGACGATCATCGACGGTCCGCGGCTCCACCGCCGGCACAGCCACAGTCCGCGCGCGGCCGCCAACGGCAGTACGGCCAGGGCCAGTACGGTCACCGCCATCGTGACCGCCTGCACCATGCCGTCCGGCTTGTCCGTGACGAGCTTCACCAGCGACACGACGCCGAACGCGGCCACGACCGCACCTTCAAGAGCGGTCAGCGCCGCGGCGGCCGTCAGCCGGCGCGGACGGTCGGAGGGGGCGCCGCCCTGCGGGGCCCCGGCGGAAGGCGTCTTGTTCGGTGTCGGCACGGTGAAGAGCGTAGTCCCCCTCGTGGAGACGTCGGCAAGGCCGGGGCGCCGTCGCGGTCGATGGGTACGCTGCCCTGCATGCGCGCACTTCTCGTCGTCAATCCGGTAGCCACCACGACCAGCGTGCGGACACGTGAGGTCATCACCCACGCGCTCGCGAGCGACCTCAAGCTGGACGTGGCGACGACCGAATCCCGCGGCCACGCCCGTGAACTGGCGCGGCTGGCGGCGCAGAACGGCGAGACGGAGCTGGTGATCGCGCTCGGCGGCGACGGCACCGTCAACGAGATCGTCAACGGCCTGCTGCACGAGGGCCCCGACCCCGAGAACCTCCCCCGGCTCGCGGTCGTGCCCGGCGGCTCCACCAACGTCTTCGCGCGCGCCCTCGGCCTCCCCAACCACGCCGTCGAGGCGACCGGCGTCCTGCTGGACGCCATCGAGTCGGGCCGGGAGCGCACCATCGGGCTGGGGTTGGCGTCGGGAGTGCCGGAGACGGACGACGCGGGCGTACGGCCCCGCTGGTTCACCTTCTGCGCCGGCCTCGGCTTCGACGCGGGCGTCGTCGGCCGCGTCGAGCAGAAACGGGAAAGCGGCAAGCGCTCGACCCACGCGCTGTACGTACGGCAGGTGTTGAAGCAGTTCGCGATGGAGGAGCACCGCAGCCGCGGCACGATCAGACTCGAACGCGAGGGCCACGAACCGGTCGAGGAACTGGTGGCGTCGATAGTCTGCAACACCGCGCCGTGGACCTATCTCGGCAACCGTCCCGTCTACGCCGCTCCGCAGGCGTCCTTCGACACCGCCCTCGACGTGCTGGGACTCTCCCGTCTGACCCCGCTGGCGATGAGCCGCTACGGCACCCAGCTTCTGACTTCCAGCCCGCAGCGCGGACCTCGGGGTAAGCACGCGGTAACCCTGCACGACATCGGTGAGTTCACCTTGCATTCGCAGGTGCCGCTGCCCTTTCAGATGGACGGTGACCATCTGGGAGTGCGGAACAGCGTGAACTTCACAGGCGTACGCCGTGCACTGCGTGTGATTGCTTAAGTCGAAGCCCGAAAAGTCCTTCCAGTCGAACGTTTAGCCAGGGGTCCACCCCCTGGAAGTACGCCTGTGAGTGATGCGACACCAAGGAATCAAAAAAAACTTGGCGGAAGGGGTTGTATCCGCCGCCGAGGTTTGCGAGTCTCTTCATGGCGATCGGGCGGCCCCTCACGGAGGCCCCCAGACGCCCGAACCCCCTCTCTCATCTCCTGGGACCCGCATCACAATTGATCGGCAACCCTTCCCTTGCGAGAGGATTCGTGAAAGCGTTCACATTCACAAGCCCAGCACACTCACGAGGAGAGGTAGCAGCCATGGACTGGCGTCACCACGCCGTTTGCCGCGAGGAAGACCCCGAGCTGTTCTTCCCCATCGGCAACACTGGTCCTGCGCTGCTGCAGATCGAGGAAGCGAAGGCCGTCTGCCGCCGCTGCCCCGTCATGGAGCAGTGTCTGCAGTGGGCCCTGGAGTCCGGTCAGGACTCCGGTGTCTGGGGAGGCCTCAGCGAGGACGAGCGCCGCGCGATGAAGCGCCGCGCCGCTCGCAACCGGGCGCGGAACAACGCCGCGACCGCCTGAGACTGACGCCCCACACCCGGCCACCCGCTGCATCCCGAGCCGCAGCGCGCAGTACCCCTAAGCGCACCGCGTTCCATACAGACGTCGAACCCCGGCCCCGGAGGCCGGGGTTCACGTATTTTTCCGGTGCGCTTTCCGTGACGTTTTCCGGGCCGCCGCTCAACTCCCTTATTCCGGCTCAGCGTTCGCGTTTCTCCACCGAGACCGGAAGGTCGAAGACCACGCGGGTTCCGCGATCGGGTGCGGGAAGCATGTCGAACTCGCCGCCCAACTCGCCCTCGACCAGGGTCCGTACGATCTGCAGGCCCAGATTTCCGGCGTGCTTGGCGTCGAAGCCCTCGGGCAGGCCGCGGCCGTCGTCCTGGACGGTGACGATCAGCCGTCCCGGTTCCTTGTCCTTGTCCTTGCCCTGGGCCGGCGTGCGGACGGCGCCGACTTCGATGGACCCCTGCTCGCCCGTTCCGAAGCCGTGTTCCAGGGCGTTCTGAAGGACCTCCGTGAGGACCATGGACAACGGCGTGGCGACTTCCGCCTCCAGGACGCCGAAGTGGCCCGTACGGCGGCCGGTCACACGGCCCGGGGAGATCTCCGCCACCATCGCCAGGACGCGGTCGGCGATGTCGTCGAACTCGACGCTCTCGTCCAGGGTCTGGGAGAGCGTCTCGTGGACGATGGCGATCGAACCGACGCGCCGTACCGCCTCGTTGAGCGCGTCGCGTCCGCGGTCGGAGTCCATCCTGCGGGCCTGAAGCCGCAGCAGCGCGGCGACCGTCTGGAGGTTGTTCTTCACGCGGTGGTGGATCTCGCGGATCGTGGCGTCCTTCGTCATCAACTCCCGTTCGCGGCGCCGTACTTCCGTGATGTCGCGGAGCAGGATGAGCGAGCCGATGCGGGTGCCCTTGGGTTCGAGGGGGATGGCGCGGAGCTGTACGACGCAGTCCTTGGCCTCGACTTCGGCGCCGCGCGGCGCCCAGCCGCTGGCGAGCTTCACCAGCGCCTCGTCCACCGGGGCCCGGGACGGGGCGAGTTCGGCGGTGACCTGGCCGAGGTGGAGGCCCACGATCTCGGTGGCCAGGCCCAGACGGTGGTACGCGGAGAGGGCGTTGGGGCTCGCGTACTGGACGATGCCGTCGGCGTCGAGCCTCATCAGCCCGTCGCCGACGCGCGGCAGATGGTCGATGTCGAGCTGCTGTCCCGGGAAAGGGAAAGAGCCGGCCGCGATCATCTGCGCGAGGTCGGACGCGCTCTGGAGATAGGTCAGTTCGAGCCTGCTCGGCGTACGGACGGTCAGCAGGTTGGTGTTGCGTGCGATGACGCCCAGGATGGTGCCCGCCCGGCACACGGGGATGGACTCGACCCGTACGGGCACCTCCTCGCGCCACTCCGGGTCGCCCTCGCGCACGATCCTGCCCTCGTCGAGCGCGGCGTCCAGCAGGGGCCGCCGGCCGCGGGGCACGAGGTGGCCCACCATGTCGTCCTGATGGGACGTGGGGCCGGTGTTCGGCCGCATCTGCGCGACGGAGACATAGCGCGTGCCGTCCCGCGTGGGCACCCACAGCACGAGGTCCGCGAAGGAGAGGTCCGAGAGGAGCTGCCACTCGGAGATCAGCAGATGCAGCCACTCCAGATCGGTGTCCGTGAGGGCGGTGTGCTGACGTACGAGGTCGTTCATGGAGGGCACAGCGGCGAGCCTACCGGCGGGCGGGATCCGGGCGTCGCGGGCACGGGTACGGGCGTCGGCGGCGGACGGCCCACGGGACTGCGGACGCAGCTACGAAATCCGTTGCGCAAAGCACCGGTTCTTCGTCTCCTGGTGATGAATATCGCCGATGGCATGGACAGACAGGAGTGGTCTAGTCCACAATGAACCCGAAGTAACAGAGGCTCGCCCTCCCCGCACAGGAGGGTGGAGAGAGACCCCGCGTCGTCTGCCCTGATTGCGCCGAGGGTCTCCGGCATCGGGCTGCGGTGCCGGACGGGTTGAGGGTCCCGCCGGCGCCGCGGCCCGACGTATGTCCGGTGCCGGGTCCGCTGCGAGGTCCGTCAGGGGCGGGGCGCTCCGCGCGGACGGTGCCGCACCCTGCGCCCCTCCGACTCCGCGCCCCTCCCCCGTCGTTCGGCCCGTGACGGGCCCGGTTCAGCGGGTCTCGGTCACCTTGGCCAGCGCGCGCGGTGCGTCCGGGTCCTGGCCGCGGGCGATGGTGACCTCGTACGCGAGCATCTGGAGCGGGATGATCTCGAGGATCGGCTGCAGCTCCTCCGGCAGCCCCTCGGTGGGCAGCGCGAAGCCCGCCGACGCCCGCTCGACCTCCGCGGCGTCGCCGATGACGACGAGGTCCGCGCCCCGGTCGCGGAGGCGGTCCAGGACGGGCTGAAGCGCCTCGCCGCCCTTGCCGTCGGTGACCACGGCGATGACCGGCGAGATGTTGTCGACCATGGCGAGCGGGCCGTGCAGCAGATCGGCGCCCGAGTAGGACAGGGCGGGGATGTAGCTGGTCTCCATCAGCTTCAGGGCCGCCTCCTTCGCCGTCGGATAGCCGTAGCCGCGGGAGGTGAGCACCATCCGCTCGGCGAAGCGGTAGCGGCCCGCGAGGGTCTTGACCTCCTGCCGGCGGTCGAGCACCGACTGCGCGAGGCCCGGCAGCAGTTCGGCCTTCCCGGCTCCCGAGCCGCCGCGCATGCCGTCCACCAGGAGGTAGAGCGCGAGGAGTTCGGCGGTGTAGGTCTTCGTCGCCGGAAGGGCCTTCTCCGTACCGGCGAGGACGTCGATGTGGAACTCGCTGGCCGCGGCGAGCGGCGAGGCGGAGTTGTTCGTCACCGCCAGCGTCAGGGCGCCCGCCTCGCGTGCGGCCTTCGTGGAGGCGACGAGGTCCGGGGAGCCGCCGGACTGGCTGACGGTGATGACGAGGCAGTCGGCCAGATCCGGCCGGGCGCCGTAGGCGGTGGTCGTCGACATCGACGTCAGACCGCAGGGCTTGCCGAGCAGGATCTCCAGCAGATACTTCGCGTAGAGCGCGGCGTTGTCGGAGGTGCCGCGCGCGGTGAGCAGGACGAAGCGGGGGCTACGGGCCGCGATCTCCTCGGCGATCTCACGGATCCTGGGCGCTCCCTCGTCGAGGATGCGGCGCAGTACGGCCGGCTGCTCGGCCATCTCACCGGCCATGATCCGGCCCGGGGCGGAGCCGGTACGGGCCGTCGACGAGTGCTGCTCGGGTGTCGGTGCCGGCGAGGCGGACATGCGGACGGCCTCCAGATGAGGTGTCGGTGCGGGATCGCACGGGACGGTCGGACGGGCTGGACGATCGGGACAGGGCGGTCGGGCGAGCAGGCGGACGGGACGGTCGGGCGGACGGAGGGCGGCGCACCGGCCACGGCTCGGCAACCGCCGGGCGGTTCCCGGCAGTTGACCTACACCGCCCGTCGCGTCACCGGCCCGTGGCCTCGCCGGAGACGACCTCCGCGGCGGCCCTCCCGCACACGCGGGCGGCTCCGTGGGTGGCGATGTGCAGCGCTCCGGCGGGCGGCGCCTGGGGCACTCCCATCTCGACCACAACGCTCTCCGTACGGGCCGCGAGCAGTGCGTCCAGCGCCGCCGCCATCCAGGGATGCCGGTGCACGTCACGTACCACGGCGACGATCCTACGGCCGGCCGCATCGGCGAGCACGCGCTCCACCAGTCCGGACGCACCGCCCGCGGTCTGGGCGTCGTCCGCCCCGTACGTCGCCGCGGTCGTCCCGGGCAGCGGGCGCGTCAGCTCCGCTGCGACGCCCCAGGGCGTCTCCCCGCCGACGGCGATGTTCGCGGTCGGGGTGAACGAGGCGACGAACGGCGGCTCGGTGAGCGGCTCCCAGGACGGCGACGCGGTGACGCGCAGCGCGCGGCGGGCCGCTTCGAGCCCCACTCCGGAAGCGGCGACGGCACCGCCCTCGCCCGATG
>NZ_LJGW01000372.1 GCF_001751255.1 Streptomyces nanshensis
GGACGCCTCTTCGGCACACGCCCCCGCTGCGACGGATCCCCCTGCCCACGGTCCCGCGGAGCCCGGCCCGGCGGGCGCCGCCGCTCCGGAGGCGGCTCCCGACGGCGGGTCCCTCGACCTTCCCTTCCCGCACGACGTCCCGGCCGCGCCGCCGTCCCCGTACCGGCGGCTGCGCACGGAACGCCCCGTGTGCCCCGTGCGGATGGCCACCGGAGACGCGGCATGGCTCGTCACCCGCTTCGACGACGCGCGGTTCGTCCTGGCCGACTCCCGTTTCAGCAAGGCCGCACTGCTCGCGCCGGACGCTCCCCGCACCCGCCCGGGCGCGCTGCCTCCGGGGCTGCTGTTCACCACCGACCCGCCCGAGCACACCAGGCTGCGCTCCCTGGCAACCGCGGCGCTGTCGAAGGAACGGACGGAAGCCGTGAGGCCGGTGGTCGCACGCCTCGCCGCGGAAGCGGCCGTCCGGTTGGAGTCCCGTCAAGAGACCGACCTGGTACGGCACTTCGCCCGGCCGCTGGCGATGCGGACCATGTGCGCTCTGCTGGGCGTCCCCGACGGCGACGCGGACGACTTCGCCGGGTGGGCGGAGACGGTCCTCACGACGGGACCGGCACCGGACGGCGACGTCGAGCGGGCCCAGGACGAACTCATGGCCTGCACACGGCGGTTGGTCACGCGCCGCGCGCAGGCTCCGGCAGACGACGCGATGTCGGCGCTGCTCGGTGGGGAGGGCGACGTGGACCGCGCGGTGTCCCTCGTGGCGACGTTGATGTCCGCGGGCTACGAGACGATGGTCGCCTCCGTCGCCAACTCCGTACTGCTGCTGCTCGCCGACGAGGGACGCCTGCCCGCCCCCTGGCCGGACGACCCGGGCGAACTGGTGGAGGAGCTACTGCGGCTGAGTTCGTTCGGCGACGCGCTGCGCTCGCGCCGCGCCACGGCGGACGTGCGGGTGGGCGGCGAGCGGATCCGCTCCGGGGAGGTCGTCCTGGTCTCGCTGGCCTCCGTCAACAGGGACGAGTCGGTCTACGAGAATCCCGACCGGCGGCTGCCGGGCCGCCGCCGGTCGCGGCACATGGCCTTCGGGCACGGCGCGCGGCACTGCCCGGCCTCCCGGCTGGCGCGCATGGAGCTGGCCGTCGCCATGGAGTGTCTGACCCGCTCCTTTCCCGGTATGCGCCTCGCCGTCGCGCCGCAGGACGTCGTGCTGCGGTCCGAACTGGCCGAGAGCCGCCCCGAGTCGCTGCCCGTCCTGCTCGGGGCGCGGCCCGCCGGGCCGACCGGCTGAAGGCTCCGCTCAGCCGCCTGCCGGGTCGTCTTCCCCGCCGCTGACGACGATGGACTGGGACGGGCAGATCTTCCCCGCCATGCGGGCCTTCTCGCCCTGTATGCCTTCCGGCTGCTCGTCGAGCACTTCGACGAACCCGTCGTCGTCCTGGTCGAAGACGTCGGGCGCCGTGAGGACGCACTGGGCGGCCCCGATGCAGCGGTCGGGCACCACACTGACGTGAACCATGGTTCCTCCTGCGTGAGTTGTTACCAGCGGACCGGAAGCTCGTGCAGTCCGAAGAGCACGCCGTCGTACTTGAACGGCAGCTCCTCCAGCGGCACGGCGATCTCCAGGGTGGGAATCCGCTCGAAGAGCGTGCGGTAGGCGACGTCCATCTCCGCGCGCACCAGGTTCTGCCCGAGGCACTGGTGCACTCCGTAGCCGAACGCCACATGCTGCTGCGCCGACCGTTCCGGGTCGAACGTCCCCGGATGGCCGAAGAGTTGAGGATCGTGATTGGCGGCGGCCACCAGCGGGACGACGCCCTCGCCCGCCCGCACCAACTGGCCGCCGATCTCCACGTCCTCCACCGCGACGCGCAACGCCACCAGATCGGCGACCGAGTGCAGCCGCAGCAGCTCCTCCACGGTGCGCTCGTCGCCGATCCACTCCGGGTTGGCCAGCAGCGTCACCACGCCCAGCGCGATGTTGTTCGCCGTCGTCTCGTGCCCGGCGATCAGCAGCANTCGCCACCCCGGACATCTCCTGCGGTGTGAGCGCCCCGGCGGCGAGCAGCCTGCTGATCAGGTCGTCGCCGGGGCGCTTCTGCTTGACGGCGATCAGCCGCGACAAGTACCGGAGGAGCTGCCTGCTGGCGTCCTCGCGCTCCTCGTCGGTGGAGGAGATCGTCACCAGCACACGGGTCTTGGCCTCGAAGAAGTTCCGGTCGACCTTGGGCACGCCCAGCATCGAGGAGATCACCAGCGAGGGCACCGACAGCGCGAAGTCGGCCATCAAGTCGGCGCCTTGGCCGCGGGAGAGGACCGTGTCGATGCATCCGTCGACGATCTCCTGCACGGCTGGGCGCATCGCCCTGATGCGGCGGACGGTGAACTCCGGGATGAGAGCCTTGCGGTACTTGGTGTGGTCGGGCGGGTCCAGCGCCACGAACCAGCCGGGCACCGTCTCGGAGTCCGGCACGCCGCCGGTGCGGCCCGGGCTGGGGAAGCCCTCACGACTGGGGTCGGAGCTGATCCGGGGGTCGGTCAGCACCGAACGGACCTCCTCGTGCCGCGTCACCAGCCACACCACGTCACCGGTGGGCAGCTTCGAGCGGACCAGGCCCGGCCGTTGCCTGAACGTCTCGTACTCCGGGGGCGGGAACGGCGCGCCCTGCCGCCGCAGCATGAAGGGGACGGGGTCCGTCTCTGTGCTCGTCATCTGCCAACTCCGTGGGTCCGGGGGTCGGTCACGCGCCGTAGAACTCGCGTATCTTCCCGACGATGTAGTCCTGGCCGGATTCGGTCAGGTCGGTGTACGTCGGCAGGTACAGACCGTCCTCGCTGAAGCGGTGGGCGTTCAGCGACGGCCAGACGGGGTCGAGGTAGAAGGGCTGCCGGCTCATGGGCTTGAAGAACAGCCGTGTCTCGATGCCGGCGTCGGCGAGGTGGGCGCGCAGTTCGTCGCGGCGCTCCGCCCGCAGGTCGAACATCCACAGCACGTCCCGCTCGGGCAGCAGCGTCACGCCGTCGACGCCTTCGAGGCCCTGCTGGTAGCGCTTCTCGATCTGCTTGCGGGCGGCGAGGATCTCGTCGAGCCGCTCCACCTGTGCCAGGGCCACCCCCGCCTGGAGGTTGGTCATCCGGTAGTTGTAAGCGACCTTCTTGTGCAGGAAGTTGTGGTCCTTGCTGAAGGCCATGGCACGCAGGTGCGCCATCTGCTCGGCGAGGTGCCTGTCGTCGGTGAGGCAGACGCCGCCCTCGCCCGCCGTGATGATCTTGTTGGCGAAGAGCGAGAAGCAGGCGATGTCCCCGACGGGGCGCACGCCGTGCGCCTCCGCCGAGTCCTCGACCACCCGCAGGTTGTAGTCGTGCGCCAGCTCCATGACGGCGTCCATGTCGCAGCGGCGTCCGTAGACGTGTACGGGCATCAGCGCACGGGTCCGCGGGGTGATCTTCTCCTCGATGCGGGCGACGTCGATGTTGAGGTCGTCCCCGCAGTCCACGAAGACCGGTGCCGCGCCGCTGTGCGTGACGGCCCACGCGCTCGCGACCATGGTGAACTCCGGCACCACCACCTCGTCGCCGGGGCCTATCCCAAGGGCCCGCAGGGCGAGTGTGAGCGCGGCGGTGCCGGAGGAACATGCGACGCCGTGTGCGACGCCGTTGTACTGGGCGAAGGCGTCCTCGAACTCGCGGACGTAGGAACCCTGCGAGGAGATCCAGCCGTCCGTCACGGCCCGCGTCACGTAGTCGAGTTCGCCGCCTGAAAGAGAGGGCCGGGAGACGGGGTAGGCGAAGCTCACCGCGCTCACTCACCCTCCGGCCGCCGCGAGAGCGCCGGCAGGGCGCGGATCAGCTCGGCGGCGCGCTCGCGGCCTCCCGCCTCGCGCTGGATGCGGCCCAGACGCTCCGCGTTCTTCCGGAACGACGGCTCGGTCAGCACCCGCTCCAGCTTGGCGACCACGTCGTCCGGGTCGACGTCCCGTGGCTTGTCCAGCGTCAGGGAGACACCGAAGTCCTGGGCGCGCACGGCCTGGTCGTAGCAGTCCACCCACAGCGGGCGCATCACCATCGGCTTACCGAAGTAGACGCCCTCGTGGTAGGCGTTGCCGCCGCCGTGCGTGAAGAACGCCGACACGTTCGGATGGGCCAGTACGTCGAGCTGCGAGGGAAGCCAGCTCTCCACCCGCAGATTGCCCGGGAGCTGATCGGCAGGCGGAAGCCATTGCTGCTGGTCCTCGGGGAGTTTCCACAGCACGTGGTGCCGTCCCTCCAGACGCCGCGCCACCTCCACCAGCGCTCCCACCTGCTCGCGGGTCAGCCGGGTGATGGTGCCGAAGCCCATGTAGACCACGGACTCCCGTGCGTCCAGCCACTCGGTCAGTTCGTCCGGTTCGCACTGCGGCAGCGGCGGGATCATCGCCCCCACCATCCGTACCGAATCGGGCAGTTCGAGGGGGTAGTCCAGCTCCGGCACCGAGTTGCCCAGCACCATCTGAGCCGAATCCACCCTGGCCAGCAGCCCGTTGGACGCCGGGTCGATGCCCAGTTCCTCGCGCACCCGGGCGTCGCGGGCGTTCCTCTCCCGCATCGAACGGGACAGGAACATCCCCAGCGTCCGCCACTTGAAGAGTGTGTTCGCCAGCCGCTGCCGCGTGTTCATCCGGTAGGGCAGTCCGGAATGCGGCACGGGGAAGTCCTTCGGGGCGTACGAGCCGCCCACCGGAACCGTGGAGGTCAGCACCTGGCTGATCACGAAGGGGACCGTCAGCACGTACGGGATCTTCTTGGTGATGGCCAGCTCGCACCCGTACTGGCACATGCACTCGACCACCATCAGGGCCGGCTGGATCTTCTCGACGGCCTCCTCCAGCCGCCGGTACTTCTCCACCCGCAGCTCAGGCGCGAAGGTCTGCTCGATGACCGCTTGACGTGCCTTGAAACGTGACCGCTGCGTCACACGACGGTACGTCTCGTCGTCCCAGGTGACCGACGACATCTCGGGCACCACGTCGCCCAGGGAGAAGAAGTCGACGTTGGTGCCCACGCCCAGCGCCTCCACGTCGCCGCGCCGGGGCTCGTCGGTGGCGAACCACAGATCCTTCACACGCTGCCGGGAGAGCTCCTCGGCGAGCACCAGCATCGAGTTGAGCAGACCGCTCTCCGGGAGGCTCACGAACAGGATCGGCTGCTGACTCGTGCTCATTCGGCGGAGACCCTTCATAAGTGGGAAGGCCGGGGCCCGGCGCCGGGGCTCGCACGCCGCACGGGGCCGCTTGACCCCCACATCGTGCACGAGCACCGCCGAGGTGTCCTCGCACGGAGGCGAAGTCGAGGACATCCCCTAGTTCGCCGCCCCGAGAATCGGGATCAACCCCGACCTGGGACGACGATCGCCGTGCCGGACGGCGTCAGGCGAGAGGTTCTGGATTCATGAAGGGGACGACCGACCGCGGGATCTGCCCGCCGGGCCTGGCCGAACGCGACGGCCAGTGGTCCGACCTGACCCGGTTCCTGGCCGAGGCGAGGGCCGGCTCGGGCCGCGTCGCCGCGGTGACCGGACCGGTCGCCTCCGGCAAGACCGAACTGCTGCACACCTTCGCGGAGTTCGCACAGGCGGAGTTCGGGCAGAAGCGGCCCGAGGAGCCAGGGCTCGAGAAGGCGGGCTTCGCGCGGAACGAGTCCCGTGCCGGGGGCGAGGCCCCCGCCGGGGACGGCGTCCTCGTCGCCACCGTCGTGTGCTCCGCCGCAGAGAGCGCCCTCCCCTTCGGCGTCGTCGCCCGCCTGCTGCGCACCCCCGCCCTGCACGCCGGGGAGCAGACCGAACGGCTCCTGGCGCGGGCCCGTGAAGTGGCGGACGGACAGGGCGAGTTCGACGCCGGAACGCCCGCCGCCGCCCACGTCCTGGACGCCCTGTGCGAGGCCGTACTCCGTGCCGTAGGCACGGGCACCGCCCTGATCGGGGTGGAGGACGTACGCCACCTCGACATGCCCTCGACGCACTGGCTGCTCTACCTCGTGCGCCGGCTCGGACCGGCACGGGTGCTGCTCGTGCTGACCGACACCCCCGCCCCGCGGCGGGCGCCCTCCCCGCTCCACACGGAGCTGAGGCGTCATCCGCACGTCCGCACCGTCGAAGTGCCGCTGCTGACCGAGGAGGGCGTGGCCGCCTGCATAGCGGCCCACGGCGGCGACGCACCGGCCCTGTCCGGCACGGACCGGGCCGGCATCCGGCGGGCCGGCGGCGGGAACCCGCTGCTCGTGCGCGCGCTGCTGGAGGACCGGCGCTCCGGCGCGCCCGACCGCGGCATCGGCCGCGGCCCCGACTTCCAGAAGGCACTGCTCGGTTGCCTGGAACGCTGCGAGGCCACGGCCGCCGAGACGATGCGCGCACTGTGCGTACTGGGCGGACCGGCGCGGTCCGCCGCTCTCGCCCGGCTCACCCGCGCGGAGACCGAGAACGTGGCGGCGGCGCTCGCCGCGCTGGAGGAGGCCGGGCTTCTGCACCCGGGCGGCCTGCCGCACCCCGCTGTGCGCGACGCCGTCCTGGAGAGCCTGTCCTCCGCCGAACGGACCCGGCTGCATCTGGCGGCCGCCGCGCTGCTGCACGCCGAGGGAGCACCGGCGGACGACATCGCCCCTCATCTGCTGACCGCGGGACGCCTGGACGACACGGCGCTGCTGCCGGTGCTGCACGAGGCGGCCGAGCACGCGCTGCGCGCGGAGCGGCCCCGTACCGCCGTGCGCTGCTTCGAGATCGTCCGCGACGCCGGCGTCGACGCACGCAGCCGCACGGCCGCCGAAGTCGCGCTCGTCCGCGCCGAGTCCAGGG
>NZ_LJGW01000017.1 GCF_001751255.1 Streptomyces nanshensis
CGCCGCTCAGCGCTGCACCCGCCAGGCCCACCAGCCCCGGATAGGCGAGGGTGTAGGGCCGCCAGGTCTGGAAGTGCGCCCGCAGCACCGCGGGCATCCGTATCCGCGGCCAANCACGGCGGAGGACTCGGGCTCCGCGGCCGGCGCGCTCACCGCGCTCCGCCCGTGGACGGACACGCGCTGCCGGGGGCGTAGGTGCCGAACAGCCCCCGGCTCAGGGGGCGTCGGGCGCTCACGGCGCGCGACGCCCTCGCGTTCGCGGAGTGCGCCGCGCTCAACGGCCGCCGCCCGTACCGAACTTGCCCGCCAGCTCCGCGACGGCGTCGTTCGCCTCGCGGTCGCCGACGGTCACCCGTATCCCTTCGCCGGGCTTCCCGCACACCAGCACACCGTGGTCGGCGCAGGACTGCGTGAACTCCTCCACGCCCCGAGTCAGCGGCAGCCAGAGGAAGTTGGCCTCGCTGGGCGTCACCCGCCAGCCCTGCTCCTCCAGCTTCTCCCTGAGCCGTTCGCGCTCCTCCGCGATGACCTCGCAGCGCCGCCGGAACTCCCCCTCCTCGGCGAGCGCGGCCTGCGCCGCGGCCTGCGCGGTGCTGCTCACCCTGAAGAACGGCTGGAGCCCGCGCAGCCGCCCGAGGGTGCGCTCGTGCCCGACGAGATAGCCCACGCGCAGCCCCAGCAGCCCGTACGACTTCGAGAACGTCCGTACGACGCAGACCCGTTCGTCGTCCCGGTAGAGCGTGACGCCCTCGGCCGCGGCCTCGTCGCGTACGAAGTCCCGGTACGCCTCGTCGATCACGACCGTCACATGCTCGGGCAGCCGGTCGAGGAAGCGCTCGACGTCCGTGTGGCGCAGGGCCGTTCCCGTCGGGTTGTTCGGGTGGCACAGCAGCACCATGCGGGTGCGGTCGGTCACCGCGTCCGCCATGGCGTCCAGATCGTGGCAGTCGTCCTCGCGCAGCGGCACCCGTACGGTCGTCGAGCCCGCGTTGGCCGCGAGCATCGGGTACGCCTCCCAGGACGGCCAGGCGTGCACGGTGTCGCTGTCGGGCCCCGTGAGCGCGCTGAAGAGCTGCTGGAGCAGCGCGGCCGACCCCGGCCCGACGAGGACGTCGCCGGCGGGCACGCCCAGCCGCTCCGCGATGCGGCCCGTCAGAGCGGTGGAGAGGGCGTCGTTCGTACGGTGCGCGTCGGCGGTGGCATCCTGAACTGCCCGCAGCACACCGGGAGTCGGCGGGAAGCAGGTCTCGTTCAGCGACAACTGGTGCACCACGGGAGCAGATCCGATCACCGGCTGCATCCTGTTCCAGCCGTCCTCTTCGTCCATGTTCCGTCCAATCCGATCGAACCCGGAGCGTTCCGGTGCGGCGCCCCGCGGAGAGCCGCGCAGACGGAAGACGATTCTGGACGCTCAACAGCCCGCCGTCCAAGGGAACTTGTGAGTCCGCGATCGCCAACCGGAATAGTTTTACGGCCCGTTGGGGCGCCCGCTGCCACAACCGGACGAACAGATTCGGCAACGGGACGCGGACACCCGGGCAGTGGCCCGGTGGCGACGGCGCGAGGGCCTCGGCGGGCGGGTGCCCGGAGCGGGCCGCAGGGGGTGCGGGGAGGCGTCCTTACGGGCGCCCGAGCGGGCACCGGCCGGAGGCCGGGCGGCACGGCACCGCCGGTGTTCCGCGCGGCTTCCGTCTACCGTTCGCGCATTTCGTCCTCTTCGTGCCTTCTTAGGACCGTTCCTGTCGTTCCTGTCGTTCCTGCCGCTCCGACAGCTTGCGCAGGGTGAGCAGTTGGCGCCGCATCATCAGCAGATCGCCCCAGGCCATCAGCGACCGGCGCAGCCGCTGCGCCGCCGTCTCGTCGCCGCCCACGACGAGCTTGACGACCAGCCGCGTGCGGCCGTCCGCCTCGCCGGTGACCCGGTAGGTGACCGCGAACTCCCCGAACGCGGTACGGCCCTCGGGGTGGTCGAGCAGGAGCGTGAGGTGCCGGTCCTGGGCGAAGTCCACGAGCCGGAAGATCCTCATGACGCGCTGTTCCGGGGCCAGTTGCTCGACTCCGGGGGTGAGCCGGCGCGGGCTGCGGCGGCCGGGGTTGTCCAGTACGTCGTAGCTGTACGGGGCGACCTTGAGCTGGCAGAGCCAGCGGAAGACGGTGGCCGTGGCGGCGTCCACGGTGACGGCGCGGAACCAGTTCTCCTGCGGCCGGTCCAGCAGCCCGTCGCACGCGTACTCCGCGCGGACCTCGTCCTCCCGCGCTCCCCACACCCTGGGGATCCGCGGGGCCGGGCGCGTGCCCGTGCCGCCGCCGGGTCTGTCCGTACCGTCGTCCGTGGTGCCGTCCGTACCGCTGTCTCGTTCGTCGCTCATGTCACTCGCCGCTCGTATCGAGGGAAGGAACACCCGGGCCCTTCCCGTCAGTCGGTGCCGGAGTCGTCCTGTGCGGAGGGCCCGTTCTGTGCGGAGGGTTCGCCCTCCTCGGGGCGCCGGCCGTGTCCGAGCCACTTCTCGATCTCGTCCCGTACGCGGCGGTCGAGCGCAAGCCCCAACTCGGCCTCGACGACCTGCTTGGCGAGCGGACGGACCTGCGTCAGCAGGTCGTTGAGGCGCTCGGCGTCGAGCCCGTCCGGCGACGCATCGGCCTGCTGGGGCAGCAGATGTGTCGTGAAGAGTTCGGCGAAGACCTCCGCGATCGCCTCGCTCTGCGTACGCAGTTCACGCCCGGCGGCCAGTACGGCGGCGAGCGGGATGCCCTTCTTGACCAACTCCGAGGACGCGTCGAGGAGTCGGCGGCTGGTGTGGATGAATTCGTCGCCGTCGACCGCGATGTACCCGATATCCAAAGATGTGGCGAGGTTCTCGACGGTGACCTCGCCCTGGTAGTAGTCCGCCAGCTCCTCCGGCGTGAGGCGGATCGGCGTCTCCTCCGCGAACAGGCTGGTGAGCAGGGCGGATTCGAGGCCGAGCAGCTCGGCGGTGCCGTGTGAGTCGCGTCCGCTCTCGAAGGCGCCGATCAGATCCGCGATGCCGCCGAGGGTGTGCCCGCGCTCCAGCAGCCCGGTGATGGTGCGCAGCCGGGCCAGATGGTGCTCGTCGTAGAACGCGATACGGCCCTCGCGGCGGGGCGGCGGAAGGAGCTTGCGCTCGCGGTAGAAGCGCAGGGTGCGCGTGGTGATCCCGGCCAGCTCCGCCAGCTCTGCGGCCCGGTACTCCCGCGGCTCCCCGCCGCCGTTCCCGTTCCCGGTGGTGCCGTTCCCGTTCCCGGCGTTGTCTCCCACGTGACCGCCGCCGGCCGGGACGCCCGCGCTTCCCGCGTCCCGGCTCTGCGCTCGCTGTCTGTCGTCGGCCACGGTCGCAGCTTAACCGTGCAGGCTGAGCGCGGATCTGGGTCCTCCCCTCCCCGGACCCCCTCGCTGCAACCCCCGGTAACTTCCCCCGTCCACCCCCTACCCATCGGTATGTGTCTGCCTTACGCTCCAACCATGCCAGTAATCACTGGCGCGGTACGTGTCCGTGTGCGGCAGGTTCGTCCGCGGCCGTGAACGGCAGTGATGGGCAGCAAGCGTCAGTGAGCGTCGGCGGAGATGAGCGAGCGAGCTGCCGGCGACAGTGGAAGCAACCCTCGGGAGGCGGCGGCATGGCGGCCGAGCGCGAGCACGAGCACGTAAGGGTGGCGGTGATCGGATCCGGATTCGGCGGCCTGGGGGCCGCCGTCCGGCTGCGCCGCGCCGGAGTGACCGACTTCGTCGTCCTGGAACGCCGGGAGGCCGTCGGCGGCACCTGGCACGACAACACCTATCCGGGGTGCGCGTGCGACGTGCCCTCGCATCTGTACTCCTTCTCCTTCGCGCCCAACCCCGACTGGCCGCGCACCTTTTCGGGCCAGGAGCACATCCGCGCCTATCTGGAGAACGTCGCGGACACCTTCGGGCTGCGCCAGCACATCCGCTTCAACTCCGAGGTCGAGCTGATGAGTTGGGACCCGGAGGAGCTGCACTGGACCATCACCACCGGTCAAGGGACGCAGCTCACCGCGGACTTCGTCGTCAACGCGACGGGTCCGCTCTCCGACGCCAAGATCCCGGACATCCCCGGTCTGGAGTCCTTCGGCGGCAAGGTCTTCCACACCGCGCAGTGGGACCACGACTACGACCTGAGCGGCAAGCGCGTCGCCGTCATCGGCACGGGCGCCTCCGCGATCCAGGTCGTTCCCGCGATCCAGCCCCGCGTCGAGCGCCTCACCCTCTTCCAGCGCACCCCGGCGTGGGTGATGCCCAGGGCCGACCGGGAGATCGGCGCCCTGGAGCGCAAGGTGCACGCGAAGCTGCCCGTCACGCGGTATCTGCGGCGTCAGATCCTGTGGGGCATACGGGAGTTGCAGGTCTCCGCCTTCGCCAAGCACCCCAAGATGCTCGGCCTGATCGAGAACCTGGCCACGAGCCATATGAAGCGGGCCGTCAAGGACCCGGAGATGCGGCGCAAGCTCACGCCGGACTACCGCATCGGCTGCAAGCGCATCCTGCTCTCCAACGACTACTATCCGGCGCTCGCGAAGCCCAACACCGAACTCGTCGCCTCCGGCCTGAAGGAGGTACGCGGCAACACCCTCGTCGCCGCCGACGGTACGGAGACCGAGGTGGACGCGATCGTCTTCGGCACCGGATTCCACGTCACGGACATGCCGATCGCGCACCGCGTCAAGGGCGCCGACGGGATGACGCTCGCCGAGTCCTGGGCGGACGGCATGGAGGCGCTGCGCGGCTGTTCCGCGAGCGGCTTCCCCAATCTGATGACCGTCATCGGGCCCAACACCGGCCTGGGCAACAGCTCGATGATCCTCATCATCGAGGCGCAGCTCAACTACATGGTCGACTACGTGAAGAAGCTGGAGACCCTCGGCGGCCCCTCCGGCAAGGCCGCGCTCGACGCCCGTCCCGAGGCCGTACGGGCCTGGAACGACCATGTGCAGGACCGTATGCGCCGCAGCGTGTGGAACACCGGCTGCGACAGTTGGTATCTCGACGCCAACGGCCGCAACACGACCGTGTGGCCGGGCACGACGTCCGAGTTCCGCAGGGTCACCAAGGAGGTGCGGCTGGAGGAGTACGAGGTGCGGCGCTCCTCGCGCGCCGGCGCCGGTGCGGACGGTAAGGACGGACAGGGCGGACAGGGCGCTTCCGGCCGTGCCGCACGGGCGACCGCGCCGGGCACCGCAGGACGCGGCGCCGCGACCGCCGCCTTCCACACGGCGGAGGACGCCTGATGGCACGCGTGACCGCGTCCCTGGGCCGGACCCCGGGACCCTACGATCCGCCGCCCGCCGCACGGGAGTTGAGCGCGACCTCCGCCGACGGCGCCCGCCTCCACGTCGAAGTGCACGGGCGCGACGGCGATCCGGCCGTGGTGCTGATCCACGGCTGGACGTGCTCGACGGCCTTCTGGGCCCCCGTCATACGGGAGTTGACGGCGAGCGGGCACCGGGTCGTCGCATACGACCAGCGCGGCCACGGCCGTACCCCCGCCACCGACGGCCGCGGCTACGGCCCTTCGTCCCTCGCGGACGATCTGTGCGCCGTGCTGGAGGCGGCGCTGCAACCTGACGAACGGGCCGTGCTCTGCGGCCACTCGATGGGTGCGATGACGCTCGTCGCCGCCGCCGGACGGCCCGAACTGGAGCGCAGGGCCGCGGCGTTGCTCCTGTGCAACACCGGGACGCACCGGCTGGCGTCCGAGGCACGCGTCCTGCCGTTCCGCTCGGAACGGGGACGGGAGCGCGCGCACCGGCAGTTGCTGCTCGCCAGGCTTCCGCTGGGGCCCGTGACGCCGGTGACGAGGAAAGTCCTCAAGTACGCGACCATGGGCCCGGATTCGTCCCCGGAGCAGACCGCGGCCGTCGCCCGCGTCGTCCATGCGTGCAGGCCGCGCGAGCGGGCCGCCTGGGGCGCGGTGCTCGCGAAGCTCGACATCGCCGCGAACGTCGGCGCGTTGACACCGCCCACCGCCGTGGTCACCGGCACCGCCGACCGGCTCACGCCGCCGGCGCTCGCCCGCGAACTCGCCGCCGAACTGCCGTACTGCGTGGGCCTGTACGAGCTGCCGCGGCGGGGGCACATGGCGCCCGTCGAGACCTCGGGCGAGGTGAGCGGGCTGCTGCGGGATCTCGTACGCGTCCATCTCGCGGGCGGAGAAGGCCAGTCG
This sequence comes from Streptomyces nanshensis, assembly GCF_001751255.1. Taxonomy (GTDB): domain Bacteria; phylum Actinomycetota; class Actinomycetes; order Streptomycetales; family Streptomycetaceae; genus Streptomyces; species Streptomyces nanshensis_A. The sequence continues at coordinate 6,198 of NZ_LJGW01000017.1, forward strand.
GACGCCGCACATGCGGGGGAGGGGGAGCCCCGGAAGCCGGGTGCCGGGAAGCCGGAGGGCGTGGAGTCCGAACTCCCGGTCCCTGAGCCCCGGAAGCCGGAGTCCCGCAAGCCGGAGCCCCGGAAGCCGGAGAGCCGAGTGCCGGGAGACCGGCGGACGACGAAGGAGGAGACGCCGTGAGCCGTCGAAGGAGCCTGGAGGGCCAGGTCGCGGTCGTCACAGGAGCCGCCCGCGGTGTGGGCGAACTGCTGGCGCGCAAGCTCGCCGCACGCGGGGCCAAGGTCGCGCTGATCGGCCTGGAACCGGACGAGTTGAAGAAGGTCAGCGAGTCGCTGCGCACCGAGTCCGCGTACTGGCACGCCGACGTCACCGACCACGAGGCCATGACCCGTACAGCGGGTGAAGTGGGGCAGCACTTCGGCAAGGTGGACGTCGTGGTCGCCAACGCCGGTGTCGCCAGCGGCGGTCCGTTCACCGACTCCGACCCGGAGTCCTGGCGCCGCGTCATCGAGGTCAACCTGATAGGCGGCACGGTGACCGGCCGTGCCTTTCTGCCCCAACTGATCGCCTCGCGGGGCTACTTCCTCCAGATCGCCTCGCTCGCCGCGATCACCCCGGCGCCGATGATGAGCGCGTACTGCGCGTCGAAGTCCGGCGTCGAGGCGTTCGCGCACTGTCTGAGCGCCGAGGTCGCACACAAGGGCGTACGCGTCGGCGTCGGCTATCTCTCCTGGACCGACACCGACATGGTGCGCGGAGCCGACGAGGACGACGTCATGCGCGACCTGCGCAAACGCCTCCCGTGGCCCGCCAACCGCACCTACCCGCTGGGCCCGTCCGTCGACCGCCTGGTGGCCGGCGTCGAACGCCGCTCCCGGCACGTCTACGGGCAGTGGTGGCTGCGCGGCATGCAGGGCATCCGCGGTTACCTTCCGCCGCTCATCGCCACGGTCGGCAGCCGCGAGATGCGCCGCTTCGAGCCGCGCCTCGCGGAGGCGGGCCCCCGCACCGGGCTGGTGGGCGCGGGCGGCGCGGCGGACGAAGGCGAACGGGCGGCGCGGCGCTGACGGTTGGCGTGCCTCGCGTGGCCGCGGGGGCGCGCACTGATCGGCGCGCGGCCCCGCACGGAACGGTGCTCCTGCCCGACCGAGGGCAGGAGCACCGTGAACACCGCGCCGTTCGTCAGTCGGTGCCGCCCAGCCGGACGATGTCACCGTCGCCCTGGTACTGGTACTTGCCCCATGGACGGTCGTGCCAGGAGCACTCCGCCCAGACGGGAACCCAGGCGGGGCACAGGTCCCACTGGGTCCACACGTTGTAGATGTTCCAGTACTCGTCGGGCCGCGGGTGACCGTAGTCGTCGATGACCGTGCAGCCCAAGTACTGGTACGTGGGCCAGTGTTCCTCTCCCCAGCAGCCGGAGGCGCTGTAGCGGACCCAGGTGCCGTCACCGCACCAGGTGACGTCGGTCTGCCCCCGCAGAGCCGAGGTTCCGTACGAGTACCAGTGCTCCCAGCACGTGGTGGCGAGCTCGGAGGACCGGCCCTCCCGCTGCTCCGCCGGCGACGACGCGCGCGAGGTGTCCGTGAACAGCTTCGGCGTGGTCTCCGTGTACCTCTCGGCGTCGACGTACCGGGCCAGGCCCCTTTCCTTGACTTCCCGCAGACTGAGAGCGCGGGCCTCGTTCGTGCCGCCCTTGGCGTCGGACCAAGAGACCTTGTGGTCGTCGCCACCGGCCGCGCTGTCGGCGGACGCCGGTGCGGCGAGTCCCACGACCCCCATCAGGCAAACGGCGAAGAGCATCGCCAGGCGCGTCCATAACGATCTTTCGCGACTCATCCCTTTTGCCTCCCCCTTAGTGATTCTTGATGGTTCGTGAATCTAGTCCATGAGTGATGTGTGCATGCGCAGTTCGCAAGGAACAGGTCAATTATGTCCGGATTGGACGTCCTCGTTCTTCCCGCCCTTGTACGCCGTCGAGGACCGGTGTCACGGTTCAAGCACACGCGGGAGAGGCGGGAAGGGCATCGGATGAGTCTGACGGGGAAGCTCCTGATCGCACTGGTCGCCGTGCTGGCGGCCGTGGTGCTGGTCGTCGTCGCCGGCGCCCTGGTCTTCGATCCCGGCCCGGCCGACGAGCGGCGCCCGCCGGCGACGTCTCCGGCTCCGTCGACGAGCGGTTAGCGCACGTCCGGAAGGACCGACGGACGGCCCTCCGCCCACTCCGGCGGGCCGCGCGCCCCCGCACCGCGCGGGTTGCGGACGTCGCGCTCTTCGCAAGCCGATGGGACGGGGCAACAGCCCCGTCCCATCGGCTTGTTGGCAGGTCTGTGTCCGGACGCCCCGATCCCCAACTACCCGCCTACCGGAGCAGGTTCGCATCCGGTCGGTCGGCGTCGACCGGCACGGGAACGGCCGCGGCTCACACCTGGCCGGGCGAGCAGCGTCCCTGGGCGTGCGCCGCATACATCGCGGCCGACGGGCCGACGATCTTCCAACTGCTCGCCGTCCCGGGCTTCTTGCACACGCCCTTGATCTTGTGTTCCTTGGTCAGGGCCTCGTAGTACGCCACCGTCAGATGCTCGTTGTGCCCGGTGCAGTTGCGGTACGTCTGATGGACCTTGTCGAGTCCGCACTTGTATGCCGCATGCACACCGGCAGGGTGCTCGGCCTTCGCCGCGTCCACGGACGTGCTCGCGCCGCTGGACGCGGAATCCTTCGGGGACGCATCCGCGGTGGAAGCGAGCACCCCGTGCCGCCCAGAGCGATGACGCCGCCGGCCATGAGCGCCGCCAGCCGTACTCGTCTGCTCTTGGTGTCCGCCTTCATTGCACTCTCCCTTCCTCAGCCCCTCCGCGGTGACGGGGGTGAGGAACGTTTCCACCGGTGTGTGCAGGAGGCGTTCCGTCCGCGTGCAGCCGCGGCCGACCGGGAACTGTGGCCGACCGGGAACTGTGGACGGGTCCCGGCGAGACCCTGGTCGCCGTAGGCTGGAATCGGCGTCCGGGTCCGCGGAGGCACCGGATCCGGAGAGGTACCGGCGCGACCGGTGGCAGAGAAGGTGAGTGTCATGACCGCGGATGAGGCACGGCGCGTCGAGCGGGTGATGCGGTCGCTCGGCATCTCCGGCGTCGTGGCCCCGGCCGATCCGGAGGACCCGTCCGGGGAGTGGAGCGTCTTCGACGAGGCCGACCCCGGGACCAGGCGGGACAAGACGGCGGAGGTCCTCGCCGCCATCGCCGAGCACGTACCGGAGCACGACACCGGTTCACCGCGCCGGGGCACCATGCGGGGCTTCGTGGGACTGCCTCCGAGGGACCGCTAGGCGGCTCCGGCCCGACCGGCTCCGCCCGCCCAACTCGCCCACAGACGACCCCCGTTCGATACGGGCGCCGCCTGGTGGGTCAGGAGGTGCAGGGTCGACGGGTGGCCTTCCGCCCACTCCGGCCGTGGTCGGGCCGCTTCGACGTCCGGGGCATCGCTGAGATGGGAGATCCCATGCCGTCCGCTACCGAAGTGACAGAACTCCTCGCGCCTCATCTCCTGGGTGACCCCAGGGACGCCGGAGTGCGTATCGACGTCCTTTCGCTGGACGTCGAGGAGGAAGAGCGGAGCTTCACGGCGACGTTCGAACTCCTTGCGGAGGGCGGGCGTTGGCGTGTGCGCATTCCCTCAGGAGACAAATGGGAGCTGGCGATCTTCAACGGGCGGCCGGATCCCGACCTGGTGCTGGACGTCGCGAACGCACTGCGGATCCGGCTCCTGGAGTGGTGGCACACCAAGGACACGGCAAAGCGGTCGGCCCAGACCGGTACCCGGCTGAACTGATTCTCGGCCGAGCCGGGACCGTCGCGAAAGCGCCCATCCGGCTCCGGCCCGACCGGCTCCGCCCCCCAACTCTCCGCCCCGCGCCCCCACTTCACCCCCGCGGCGGCAGCGCCGGTCGTCGCAGATCGGGGACCCTCGCGTAGTCCGGCGGGACGGACGCCGGGTGGTGGGTCAGCAGGTCCAGGGCCGTGTGGACGGCCTTCTCCAGGACCGACGGGTGGCCCTCCGCCCACTCCAGCGGTGAGCGGACCGCCTCGATGTCCGGGGCGACGCCGTGGTTCTCCACCGACCAGCCGTACGCGTCGAACCACGCGGCGTGCATCGGGACCGTGATCGACGTGCCGTCGACGAGGCGGTGGCGTCCCGTCACGCCGACCACGCCGCCCCACGTACGCGCGCCGACGACCGGGCCCAGGCCCAGCAGCCGGAAGGCCGCGGTGATCATGTCGCCGTCGGAGGACGTCATCTCGTCGGCGAGGGCGACGACCGGGCCGCGCGGTGCGTTGCCCGCGTAGCTGACGGGCTGGGCGTCCCGGGTGAGGTCCCAGCCCAGGATGGTGCGGGTCAGCGTCTCGACGACGAGTTCGCTGATGTGGCCGCCCGCGTTGCCCCGTACGTCGACGATCAGCGCCGGACGCGAGACCTCCATCCGCAGGTCCCGGTTGAACTGCGCCCAGCCCGAGCCGCCCATGTCCGGGATGTGCAGATAGCCGCACCGCCCGTCGCTCAACTCCCGTACGACGGCCCGCCGTCGGGCCACCCAGTCCTGGTAGCGCAGGGCGCGGTCGTCGACGAGGGGGACGATCGCCACCCGGCGCGGCGGGTGCCCGTCGCGTTCCGCTCCCGGTCCTGATCCTGATCCTGATCCCGGTCCCGCGCCCGCTCCGGAGGGGATGAAGCCCACCTCGACGGTCGTGCCCCCGGCCGCCGCCAGCAGCGGCCACGGGCCGGCCACCGGGTCGACCTCCCGGCCGTCGATGTGCGTGAGGACGGCCCCCTCCCGTACGCCCGTGCCCGCCAGCGGCGAACGCGCCTTGGAGTCCGAGGAGTCGCCCGGCAGGATGCGCCGGATGTGCCACTCGCCGGACGGTGTGCGCGCGAGGTCGGCGCCGAGCAGCCCGATGGGCCGCTGATAGGGCTCGGGGCCCTCGTCGCGCCGTGCGGGCGTGACGTACGCGTGGGACGTGCCGAGTTCGCCGAGCACTTCGCGCAGCAGGTCGGCGAACTCGTCCGGGGAGGCGACCCGGCGCACCAGCGGCCGGTACTGGCCGAGCACCCCCGCCCAGTCGATGCCGCACATGTGCGGCTCCCAGAAGTACGTCCGTACGATCCGCCCCGCCTCCTCGTACGCCTGCCGCCACTCCGCGGCCGGGTCGACGTCGTGCAGGATCCGGCGCAGGTCGATCCAGGTGGTCGTCTCGTCCTCGGCGGTCTCGGCGGCGGGGATCGCGCGCAGGTCGCCGTCGTCGTTGACGACGAGCCGTGTGCCGTCGCCGCTGAGCGCGAACCAGTCGACGTCGTCGCTGAGTTCGGTGCGCTTGGCCTTCGCGAGGTCGAAGTGTTCGAGGGTGGGGCGGCCCGAGGTGTCGGCCGGGTCGGCGAAGGTCTCGCCGAGCGCGCCGGAGATCGGGTGGCGCAGCCAGATCAGTCCGCCGCCGTCGACGGGGGCGAGCGCGGAGTACTTGGACGCCGTCACGGGGAACGGCGTCACCCTGCTCTGCAACCCCTCGGCCTCGACGGTCACCGGGCTGCCCTCCCCGGCCGCGCCGCCCTCGCCGTTCAGGCCGTCCACGCCGGTGTCCTCGCCGCCGCTCCCGGCGGAGTCGGCGGAGCCGTAGGACGGTGCCGGGTCGAGGCCGCCGGCCGCGGGACGGCCCTCGGGGGAGAGGGCGAAGGGCGACGGGGTCGCGGACGACAGCGGTACGAGGTACGGGCGGCAGCCCAGCGGGAAGGAGAGGTCGCCGGTGTGCACGTCGTATACCGGGTCGAAGCCGCGCCAGGAGAGGAACGCCAGATAGCGGCCGTCGCGGGTGAAGACCGGCTGCTCGTCCTCGAAGCGGCCGTCGGTGACGTCGATGACGGTGCCCGTGCCCGGACGCGCGATCCTGATCAGGCTGAGGGAGCGGCCGACGCCCGGGTGTGCCCAGGTGATCCAGCGGGAGTCGGGGGAGAAGGACAGATCGTGTACGGGGCCGTTGTCGGAGCGGATCAACTCCTCGACGGGGGCGGGGACTTGCCTCGCCCGGGGCGGGGACGGGGGCAGGCCCCGGGACCCGGTCCGGGGCCGGGCGTCCGTGCCGTTTCCGTTTCCGTTCCCGTTCCCGTTCCCGCCCCCGTCCGAGTCCGCCGTCCCGTCGGCTGCGGCCTCCGTCTCCGCCGTCGCGCCGTCGTCCGTCCCCGTCAGATGCCTCACGTCGAGCAGCAGCAGCCGCCCGTCGTGGCTTGCGACGGCGAGCGTCCGGCCGTCGGGGGAGGCGGCCAACTCCCGTACGCGGCCGAGGCTTCCCGCCGCCGTGCGCCGCGGCGGACCCGTACGCGTCGCACGCGGCAGGTCCGCGATCTCGACGGCGTCCTCGCCCTCCGCGTCCGTGACGTAAGCGATCTTGCCGGTGTCGCCGAGCATGCGGGGCAGCCGGATCCGTACGCCCGGGGTGTCGGCGACGGCGCGCGCCGGGCCGTCGCGGTGCGTGAGCCAGTACAGGCTGCCCCGTACGCACACCGCGCTGGCGCGGCCGGTGGTGTCCGCGGCGAGTCCGTCGAGGTGGGCGGCGGCGGGGATCTGGTACGTACGGCGTCCCGTGCGAGCCCCGCCCAGCGTGACGTCCAGACGGCGCGGTCTCCCGGACGACGAGAGGTCGTCGGCCAGCCACAGGTCGCCTCCGCACTGGTAGACCACGCGGTGGCCGTCGGTGGAGGCGTTGCGCGCATAGAAGTCGTCGTGGTCGGTGTGACGGCGCAGACCGGTGCCGTCCGGGCGGCAGGAGTAGAGGTTGCCGACGCCCTCGTGGTCGGAGAGGAACGCGATGCGGGGACCCCCGTCCCCGTCCCCGTCCACGTTCACGTCCCCACCGTCGTTCCCGCCCGCGCTCACGAACATCACCGAGTCGAGATGGCCCGCCAGCTCCGGCAGCAGCCGTTCGCCGTGCAGCCAGAGCCGGCCATGGGCGCCGCCCCGGTAGCGCTTCCAGGCGGCGGGGTCGTGCGGCGGCTTGCCGGTGAGCAGCAGGGTGCGTCGTACGCCGTCCAGTTCGGCGACGGCGATGTCCGCGACCGGACCCCAGGGGAGGCGGCAGCCGGGGCTGCCGTCGGTGGGGAGGCGGTAGGACCAGGTGCGGTAGTGGAACGGCTGCTCGTGCGAGGAGACGGCCAGGACGTCGCCCTCCGGCGTCCAGCCGCACACCCGTGCCTGCGGTGCGCCCCAGTACGTCAGACGACGGGCCGGGCCGCCGTGCACGGGGACGAGGTGGACCTCCGGGTCGAGGCTGCGCCACGAGGTGAACGCGATGTGCGTGCCGTCCGGTGCGAAGCGGGGGCAGGAGACGCGGGTGCGGTCGACGGTGAGCCGCCAGGCGCGGGCGCCGGCCGCGGCACCGCTGCTTCCGGTCCCTCGCGTGCGCGTGCCCGTGCCCGTGCTCGTGCTCAGGGGCGCGACCCAGACGTCGTCCTCGGTGACGAAGCAGACGAGATCGCCGTGCAGATGCGGGTAGCGCAGATACGGGGGAGGGGCGCCGTCGTCAGCCACGGCGGCCTCCCGTCCGCGTCACCCGGTGCGCGGCGCCCGGACGCGACGGCGGCGGATCGTGACGTATGCCCATGAATGCCATGGTTCGAGCAGGCGCCCGCAGCGGCAACTCGTGGGCGGCGGCGGCATGAGCGCGGCGCGCGCCCCGAGCGCGCCCCGGAGCCGTGTCCGCGCACCCACGCGCCCCACACGCTTCCGGCTCCGGCTCCGCCTGAGCCTCCGGCTCCGGATCCCGATCCGGACCTCTCCCGCCGCCCCGCCGGGACGGCCGCCGCGTTCCGACTCTGCGTTCCGACTCCGCGCTCAGACTCCGCGCAGCAGCGCCGCCAGCCCCGTCTCGACGTCCGACTCCCCGTGCTCCTGCCCCGCCGCGACGACGTCGTACGAGCGGAGCAGGAAGCAGCGCAGGTCCGCGCTGCCGAACTCGACGACGGCGACGCCCTCTTCGGAGAGCAGCTCGATCACGGTGCGGGAGCCGTCCCGCGGCCATACGTGCACATCGCCCTCGCCCGCCGGGCCGTGCAGCCCGGCGTCGAGCAGGTCGCGGGCGAATGCCCAGGCGACCTCGCCGCCGTCCAGCGAGGCGTCGGCGGGGAAGACGATGCGGACGGCGAGCGGATCGCCGTCGTCGTAGCGGAGCGAGGCGCTCAGATCTCTGGTCGTGTGCGGCTCGGCGATGAGACGGGCGTGCACGGTGTGGTCGAAGACTGCGGACATCCTCTGCTCCTATGTCGTCGGGGCGGCCCGGCCGCTCAACTCCGTGGTGCCCTCTCCCTTGCTAGACGCTCGGGGGCGGGTGGGAGTCACCGGAAAAAGAGGGTGAGGTGTGCCACAGGCTGCCCCGCTCCGGTCGTACGTGAACACCCGGGCGCCCTCCGGTATTTCCGGCCAGGTACATGCTCTTGCAATCGCTTTGCAGGAAGCCCCTATCATCGAACGGTTGTGTAGTGGCCGTGACGGGTGGACGTGCCGGGCGGCCGAGCCGAGAAGCGGAGTGGCGTCATGCATGTGCCCGACGGATTCATCAACGCCCCCGTGTCCGTCGCCGCGGGCGTCGTCGCCGCGGGCGCGGTCGCGGTGTCGCTGCGCGGCGCCCGCCGCGAACTCGCAGGCGGAACGGGGCCGTTGAGCCCGTCCGCCGCACGGTCCGCCGCACGGTCCGCCGCACAGTCCACCACCGGGTCCGCGGCCCCGCCCACCCCCGCGTCCGGTACGGGAGGCGAGCGTACGGCACCCCTCGCGGGGCTCGTCGCCGCGTTCATCTTCGCGGTGCAGATGCTCAACTTCCCCGTCGCCGCGGGCACCAGCGGCCATCTGCTGGGCGGCGCGCTGGCGGCGATCCTCGTCGGCCCGTACACGGGGCTGCTGTGCGTCTCCGTCGTACTGCTCATGCAGGGCGTGCTGTTCGCGGACGGCGGGCTGACCGCGCTCGGCGTGAACATCGTGGACATGGGCGTCGTGACGGTCCTCGTCGCGTACGGGATCTTCCGCGGGCTGCTGCGTGTGCTGCCGCGCGGGCGGAGCGCCGTGACGGGGGCGTCCTTCGTGGCGGCGCTGGTCTCGGTGCCCGCGGCGGCCGTCGTCTTCACCGGGATGTACGCGGTGGGCGGCACCGCCGACGTCGCGCTGGGCAAGGTCTTCGCCGCGATGACGGGCGTGCATGTGCTCATCGGCATCGGCGAGGCCGCGATCACGGCGGCGACGGTCGGCGCGGTGATCGCCGTACGGCCCGATCTCGTCTACGGGGCACGGGACTTCACGGCCAAGCCGCTGGAGCTGCGGACGGCGCGCGTCGCGGCGCCCGGCGACGGCGCCCCGGGCACGGCCCCGGACGCGAACGAGGCTCCGGCTCCGGCCCCGCGCG
>NZ_LJGW01000380.1 GCF_001751255.1 Streptomyces nanshensis
CCCCGGCGTACGGGAGTCGCCGGGGCCGCCCCCGTCGTCAACTCCGTTCCGCCGCTCGCCCGTTCTTAGACCACGTGGGTCAACATCCCTTCCCCGCCGACTCGCTGTCGGTGCGCCCCGTAGGAACCGGCGCCGCCCCGCACGATGTTGGAGCCCGTCATGCCGGGACGGGGGCGACGGACACCACGGGCGAGCGAGGGCGGAGCGATGGCCGAGCTGTACATCGACGGCGAATGGACCGGAAGCGTCTCCGGTGAACACCGGGACGTGGTCAACCCGTTCGACGCCTCGGTCATCACCACCGTCGACGAGGCGGACGAGACGGACGTCGATCTCGCGGTACGGGCGGCCAAGCGGGCCTTCGAACGGGCCGACTGGGCGGGGGCGCCCGTCCGCCGCCGCGCCGACGTCCTCTACCGCGTACACGAACTGCTGCTGCGCGACCGCGAGCAACTCGCCCGCATGGAGACGCTGGACACCGGAAAGACGCTGGCCGAGTCGCGCATCGACATCGAGGACATCGCCGGTGCCTTCCGCTACTTCTCCGAGATCGCGGGGAAGGACGCGGGCCGCGTCGTCGAGGTCGGCCCGGACGTGCTCAGCCGCGTCGTCTATGAGCCCGTCGGGGTCTGCGCGCTGATCGCACCGTGGAACTACCCGCTGCTACAGGCCTCCTGGAAGGTCGCGCCCGCGCTCGCCGCCGGCAACACCTTCGTCCTCAAGCCGAGCGAGACGACGCCGCTGACGACGATCGCGCTGATCGGGCTGCTGGAGGAGGCCGGTACGCCGCCGGGCGTCGTCAACCTCGTGCTGGGCGCGGGCTCCACGGTCGGCAGCGCCATGACCTCGCACCCCGAGGTCGACATGGTCTCCTTCACCGGCGGTCTGGCGACGGGGCGGAAGATCATGGAGGGCGCCGCGTCCGGCGTGAAGAACATCGCCCTCGAACTCGGCGGCAAGAACCCCAACATCGTCTTCGGCGACGCCGACTTCGACGCCGCCCTCGACTACGCGCTGGACGCGGCCTTTCTGCACTCCGGGCAGGTCTGCTCGGCGGGTTCGCGGCTCATCGTCCAGTACGGCGTCCACGACCGGTTCGTGAGCGAACTCGCCTCGCGCGCCGAGGCGATCCGGCTCGGCGACGGACTGGAACCCCTCACCGAGTCCGGGCCGCTCAGCTCCGAGGAGCACCGGGCCAAGGTCGAGAGCTACTTCGAGATCGCACGCATGGACGGCGCCCGCCTCGTCACCGGGGGACGGCGCCCCGACGATCCCGAACTCGCCCGCGGTTTCTTCCTGTTGCCGACCGTCTACGCGGACTGCAAGCCGACGATGCGCATCGTGCGGGAGGAGGTGTTCGGGCCGGTCGTGACCGTCGAGCGCTTCTACACCGAGGACGAGGCGCTGGAGCTGGCCAACGACACCCGTTACGGGCTGGCCGGCGGCGTGTGGACCGGTGACGCGGGACGCGCGCAGCGCGTGGCGAACCGGCTGCGCCACGGCACGGTGTGGATCAACGACTTCCATCCGTATGTGCCGCAGGCCGAGTGGGGCGGCTTCGGCAGATCCGGCATCGGGCGCGAACTGGGCCCGACGGGGCTGCGGGAGTACCAGGAGGCCAAGCACATCTACCACAACCTCTCGCCCGCGCCGTCCGGTTGGTTCAAGGGCTGACTCCCGCCGGGAGCGGACACGGAGCCGGACGCGGAGCGGGATGCGGAGCGGTACGAGGAGCGCGAGAGGGCGGACATGGCGGAGACGACGGATGCGAGCGGCGGTACGGGCGGCGGCGCGGGCGGTGCGCGTGACGAGGAGGCGTACGACTACGTCGTCGTCGGCGGCGGCACCGCGGGCTGCGTACTGGCGGCACGGCTGACCGAGGACCCGGAGTGCCGGGTGTGCGTGATCGAGGGCGGACCCAGCGACGTCGGCGACGAGAACGTGCTCCGGCTGCGGAACTGGATCAACCTGCTCGGCACGGACTACGACTACGGCTACACCACCGTCGAACAGCCCCGCGGCAACTCGCACATCCTGCACTCACGGGCGCGGGTGCTCGGCGGCTGCTCCTCGCACAACACNCAGGAGTGGGTGCGCGCCGGCGCCTCCGGCTGGGACGCGGAGACGCTGCTTCCCTACCGGCACCGGCTGCTCAACACCGTCCGCCCGGTCGCCGAGCAGGACCGCAACCCCGTCGCGCACGACTTCGTGAACGCCGCGGTCAACGCCCTCGACGTCCCCGTCGTCGACGACTTCAACGCCCGCCCCTTCACCGAGGGGGCGGGCTTCTTCTCGCTCGCCTACGACCCCGTCACCGGGCACCGCTCGTCGGCGTCCGTGGCCTATCTGCACCCCGTGCTCGGCCGCCCCAACCTCACGCTGAAGCTGGAGAGCCGGGCGTACCGGCTGCTGCGCGACGACGCGGGCCGCCTCACCCGCGTACGGGTGCGCGGCGCGGACGGCCGGGACGTCACCGTACGGGCGGAGCGCGAACTGCTGCTGTGCGCGGGCGCGATCGACACGCCCCGGCTGCTGATGCTCTCCGGCGTCGGCCCGGCGGACACGCTGCGCGGCCTCGGCATCGACGTGCTCACCGATCTGCCCGGCGTGGGCGGCAATCTGATGGACCACCCGGAGTCGGTGATCGTGTGGGAGACCGCGGGCCCGCTGCCGCCCAACTCGGCGGTCGACTCCGACGCGGGCCTCTTCGTACGGCGCGACCCCCGCGAGCCCGGGCCTGACCTGATGTTCCACTTCTACCAGGTGCCCTTCACCGTCAACACCGAGCGCCTGGGCCTGCCGTCGCCCCCGTACGGGGTGTGTATGACGCCGAACGTGCCCAAGTCCCGTTCGCGCGGCCGGATCTCGCTGCGCGGCGCCGATCCGCGCGAGCAACCCCTGCTGGATTTCCGCTACTTCACCGATCCCGACGGCTATGACGAGCAGACCGTCGTCGACGGTCTGCGCATCGCCCGCGAGGTGGCCGCCACCGGACCGCTGCGCGAGTGGCTGGTACGGGAGTGCGCACCCGGCCCGGAGGTGACCGGCGACGTGGAGCTGTCCGAGTACGGGCGGCGGGCCGCGCACACCGTCTACCACCCGGCGGGCACCTGCCGGATGGGCGGCGACGACGACCCCGGCGCGGTGCTCGATCCGCTGCTGCGGCTGCGCGGCGAGGAGGGCGTACGGGTGGTCGACGCGTCGGTCTTCCCGACCATGCCGACCGTCAACCCGATGGTCACGGTGCTGCTCGTCGCGGAGCGCGCGGCCGACCTCCTCAAGGGCGACCGCACGGCCGGAGCGGGTGCGGGCGCCGGCGTCGGCGCGGGTTCCGATGCGTCCGCGCCCGACTCCCGGCAGGGGGACGGACGATGACGGACTCCGCGAGCCCCGCCCCCGCGGACGGACCCGGGGGAGGCGGCGGCGCCACCGCCGAGCACGGCTCGGAGTTCCGCAAGGAGATGGGCCCGTGGGCGAACTTCGCCCTCGGCTTCACCTACCTCTCCCCCGTGGTCAGCACCTACACCCTCTTCGCGACGGCGCTGGCCACCGGCGGCCCGCCGATGATCTGGGCGTTCCTGCTGGCGGGCGCGGGCCAGTTCCTCGTGGCGCTGGTCTTCGGCGAGATCGTCGCGCAGTTCCCCATCGCGGGCGGCGTCTACCCGTGGGCCCGCCGGCTGTGGGGCATCCGCTGGGCGTGGATGACCGGCTGGGTCTACATGTGGGCGCTGCTGGTCACCATCACCGCCGTCGCCTACGGCGCAGGCCCGTACATCGCGATCCTCTTCGGCTTCGAACCGACCGTGCACACCACGGTGTTGTGCACCGTGGCGCTCATCGTCATCGCCGCGCTCATCAACTACGCCGGGACCAGGGCCCTTTCGAAGGCCGCCGTCATCGGCTTCACCGCCGAACTGGTCGGCGCCCTCGTCGTCGGCGTGTGGCTGCTGAGCACACACCGCTTCCACGGTCTGGGCGTCGTCGTCGACAACTTCGGTACGGCGGGCGACGGTTCGTACGTGCCGGTCTTCCTCGCCGCGGCCATCATCGGCTTCTACCAGTACTACGGCTTCGAGGCGTGCGGCGACCTCGCCGAGGAGGTCGCCCGCCCCGGCGTCGTCATCCCCCGGGCGATGCGCCGCACCGTCTACGTCGGCGGCGCCGCGGCGACGTTCACCTGTCTGACGCTGCTGCTGGCCGTCTCCGACTACAAGGCGGTGATCGCCGGGAAGGACACCGACCCCGTCGTCCGCGTCCTCTTCGACGCGCTGGGGGAGGTGGGGGCGCGCATGGTCATGGGCGTCGTGCTGATCTCGTTCCTGTCCTGCACCGTCAGCCTCCAGGCGGCGGCGGGCCGCCTCATCTACTCCTATGCGCGGGACAAGATGATCGCCGGGCACCGGCTGCTGCGCTCCTTCTCCTACGCGCGCGCCGTGCCGCACCACGCGCTGCTGGTGGCGGCCGTGATCCCCGCGGTGATCGCCTTCGGCTCGCTGATCTCCGAGGACGCCCTCACCAAGATCGTCTCGTTCGCGATCCTCGGCATCTACGGGGCGTTCCAGATGGTCGTCCTCGCGGCGCTGCGCGCCCGGTTGAAGGGCTGGCGCGCCAACGGCGAGTTCACGCTGGGCCGTTGGGGACTGCTGGTCAACGCCGCCGCGCTCGCGTACGGCATCTTCGCCATCGTCAACATCTCCTGGGCGCGCAACCCCGACCAGCCCTGGTACGACAACTGGATCGTGCTGCTGTGCGGCGGAGTGGTCGTCGGCGCGGGCCTGCTCTACATGTTCGCCACACACCACTACGGCCGCGGCGACGCCCCGGCCGGCGACGCCATCCCGGAGCGCTCACGGGTGTGACCGCAGGGGCCTTGTCCGCCTCCCCGCATCCGCCCTCGTGCCGGATCTGCCGCGACCTGCCCGACTCGTGTACGGTCCCGTCCGTACGGCAGCAACGTGGCACCGTCCGCCGCGAGTTCGCGGACGCGGCGGTGGTCCGCGCCCTGCTGCCGGTGACGAGGACGGTTCCGGCCCGCAGCGGCGCGGACCCAACTCCTTCTCCTTCCGCCCGCGTTCACGGCCGGTCCGTCGCGGGTGCGGGCGAACAGATGTGGGGGAGCGTTCCGGTGCAACCGATCGGGGCGCTGCGCTGTCCTTGGAACTACGGACTTTTTCAGGGGCGGCGGCCCGTACGGACACGGAAGCCCGTCCGCCCGAGCACGGACGATGGAGCGACGAGTTGATGCGTGTATCGAAGAGGGCCCGCCGGATCGGCGCCGTGGCGGTGGCGGGCGGTGCCGTGCTGGCCGCCGGGCCGTTCGTCTTCCCGGCGCAGGCGGCAGGCCCCTCCGGCGTCAAGGCCAAGGGCGCCTTCGTGCTGGACGCCTCGTCCGGTGAGGAGATGTGGGGCAAGAGCTCCGACACCAAGCGCGAGATGGCCAGCACCACCAAGGTCATGACGGCGGCGGTCGTCGTCAGCTCCGGCGTCGACCTCGACCGCAAGATCACCGTCAAGAAGGCCTACCGCGACTACGTCGCCAAGTGGGGCGGCAGCACGGCCGACTTGAGGACGGGCGACAAGCTCAGCCTGCGGCAGCTCCTGTACGGCATGCTGCTGCCCTCCGGCTGCGACGCCGCGTACGCGCTGGCCGACGCCGTCGGCAAGGGAAGCTCCACGACCGCCCGCGCCGACGACTTCATCGCGAAGATGAACGCCAAGGCCCGCAAACTCGGCATGAAGAACACCGAGTTCGACTCCTTCGACGGCATCTCGAAGAAGGGGCGCAACCACTCCACGGCGCGCGACATGGCCCTGCTGGGCAAGTACGCGCTGGGCAGCACGAACATCCGCAAGGTCGCCAAGTCCACGTCGGCGAAGCAGAAGGCGACCAACGGCCGTACGTACACCTGGTACAACACCAACCAGTTGCTCGGCTCGTACAAGGGCGTCATCGGCATCAAGACCGGCACCGGCAGCAAGGCCGGCCCCTGCCTGGTCTTCGCCGCGGAGCGCAACGGCCGTTCCGTCGTGGGCGCGATCCTCAACAGCAGCGCGCGCTACCCGGACGCGAAGAAGATGCTCGACTGGTCGCTGGAGCAGAAGACCGGCAAGCTCGACCTGCGTTCGCTCCCGGAGGGCGCCGAGCGCGACTGACGCGGCGACGCGGCGCGCCCGTCGGGCCGCCCGTCGGCGATGCGGCCGGGTGCAGCGGTGGACGCCGCCGCACCC
>NZ_LJGW01000373.1:0-5768 GCF_001751255.1 Streptomyces nanshensis
AGCAGCCGGACGAGCGCCGCGGCCAGGGCGCCGGCGTCGCCGGGCGGCACGGCGAGGCACGTCTCGCCGTCCGCGCCCGCGACTTCGGGGATGGCGCCGCCGGTGGTGGCCACCAGCGGCGTACCGGTCGCCATGGCCTCGGCGGCCGGCAGCGAGAACCCCTCGTACAGCGAGGGCACGCAGGCGACCTGTGCCTCCCGTACGAGCCCGGCCAGTTCGGCGTCGCTGATGCCCTTGACGAACTCCACGGCGTGCGCGAGTCCGTAGCGCGCGAGGGCGTCGGCGACCGGACCCTCCTCGGGACGCTTGCCGACGACGACGAGGTGCGCCTCCGGCACCTCCGTCCGCACCTTGGCCAGCGCCTCGACGAGATGGACGAGGCCCTTGAGCGGCACGTCCGCGCTCGACGTCGTCACGATCCGCCCGGGCACCTCCGGCACGGCGGGATCCGGCGAGAAAAGGCCGGTATCGGCGCCGATATGGACGACGTGGACGCGGTCGTGCCGCACCCCGAGCTGTTCGGTGATCTCCTGCCGGGACGAGCCGGAGACCGTGAGCACCGACGGCAGCCGCCGTGCCACCCGCCGCTGCATGCGCGTGAAGCCGTACCAGCGGCGTACGGAGGCCCGCGCGCGCCGCGTGGGCGCCGCCGCCAGATCGAGCCGCCGGTCGACGGTGATGGGGTGGTGGATCGTCGTCACGAGCGGTGCGCCGAGGTCGGCGAGGAGCCCGTAGCCGAGCGTCTGGTTGTCGTGGACGACGTCGAACTCGCCCCGGCGGGCGGCCAGATGGCGCCGTGCGCGCAGCGAGAAGGTGAGCGGTTCGGGGAAGCCGCCCGTCCACATCGTGGCGACCTCCAGCAGGTCCACCCAGTCCCGGTACTCGCCGCGTCCGGGCGTACGGAACGGGTCCGGCTGCCGGTAGAGGTCGAGGCTGGGCAGCTCGGTGAGGGTCACGCCCTCGTCGAGCACGGGGTAGGGCTGGGCGCCGACGACCTCGACGGTGTGCCCGAGGCGGGCCAGTTCGCGCGAGAGGTGCCGTACGTAGACGCCCTGGCCGCCGCAGAACGGATTGCCCTTGTACGTCAGCATCGCGATGCGCAGAGGTCTCTCCCCGTGTCCGGATCCGCCGCCCGCGCCGTATCCGGACACCGCCGGTGCGGCGGTGCCGGTGGAGCCGGCGGTACCGGTGGATGCGGCGGGCCCGGCGGTGCCGCCGGATGCGGTCGCGAGGGTGTCCCGTACGGCCTCTGCGGTCACTCACGGCCCCCTTCGTCACGGCGCTTCCACCGCGATGGGAGACACCGGCGCTGTTCCTGGACGGGTTCGGAGGACGGCCCGTGCGGGGGCCGCCGACCTTGAACCAAGAATTTACCGGCCGGTCACTTATCCCGAGCCGCCGAGGCGGGTGATTCGCGCCACCCGGCGCACCGATGCGGCCCGGGGCGGTGCCGCCGCGACGAGGCGCCCGTGGCCCAACGGGCCGCGCCGGCACGGGCAGTCGGCCCGTCGGGATCCTCCGATCCTCAGTCCGGCGAGTCGGTCTCAGTCCAGCGAGAGGGCGTTCTTGGCCTCGTCCATGGCGCTGCCGTCGGGCATCCCGCGGCCGCTGTGCGCCGTGGCGAGCGCCTGGTTGATCTCGGCGAAGGGACGCATCCGCTCCTCGTACGACGCGAGGGCCCGCGCGGGATCGCCGTCGTCGACGGCGGCGATCTCGTCCGCGAGGACGTGGGCACCGGCCAGGGCCAGGCTGGTTCCCTGGCCGGAGAGCGGGGACGGGCAGTAGCCCGCGTCGCCGAGCAGCGTGACTCTGCCGCAGCTCCACCTGTCCATATGCACCTGGGCCATCGCGTCGCAGTAGAAGTCGGGCGCTACGTCCATGGCCCTCAGCAGGGCGGGCGTCTCCCAGCGCAGTCGGCCCATCCGCTCGGCCACGAGCGCCTTCTGCCGCGCGGTGTCCCGGTCGCCCGGGACCGTCGTGCCGCTCGTGCCGTCCGTACCGTCCCTGCCGCTCGTGCCGGGGACGGCGAAGCCGACGGTGACCCTCAACTCGCTGTTGCCGCGCACCGGATAGAGGCAGAACGTCGTGTCGTCCTCGCCGCACCACACCTGCCAGTCCTCCAGACCGAGGAAGTTCTCCGCGGTGTAGACGGCCACCTGGGCGCCGAGGAAGCTCAGGAACTCCTCCTCCGCGCCGAAGGCCAGGCGGCGCACGCCGGAGTGCAGGCCGTCAGCGCCCACGACGACGTCGAAGCTGCGCGGCGCCGCACGCTCGAACGTGACGTGTACAGCGGCGTCGTCCTGGTCGAGCGCGGTGACGCGGTCGCCGAAGACGTACTCGACGCCGTCGCGCGCCCGCCCGTACAGCAGCCGCACCAGGTCCTCGCGCAGCAGCTCGACGTCGTCGGTCCCGCCGCCGAGCGGACCGCTGCTGAGCGCGAACTCCGTGGTACTCCACAGCTCTTCGCCGTCGCCGTCGAGCATCGTCATCCCGCGCGTCCGCGTGCGCATCCGCCGGGCCTCCGCCAGCACGCCGATACGGTCCAGAACGTCGAGCGCGACGCCCCGTACGTCGACGGCGTGTCCCCCGGGGCGGAGGCCCGGTGCGCGTTCCACGACGGTCACCGCGACGCCGTGGCGGCGCAGTTGGGCGGCCAGGGCGACACCTGCGACTCCGGCACCGGAGACGAGCACGGTCTGCATGGAACACTCCCCCTCCGTACGGCGTAAGCAGCCGCACCGGCGCCGAATGTACGATGCGTTTCGTCAGGCCATCAACTCTGTTCACCAGCACGTTCGTTGGGCTGTACTAGAACAGGGGACGGCATCGGGAAGGTCGCCGCCGGTCGGCCCTGTGCTAGTACAGCGGGGTACGGCGAAGAGCACGGGAGACCACCGGGGGGGGCGGCGGGGGACGCCCAGGGACGGCGGACGCAGGGACAGCGGAGCGGGAGGGAGGCGGAGCCGGTGGACGCGAACGGGGAGCCCCCGTACCGGCGCATCGCCGTCGACGTACAACGGCGCATCGCCGCGGGCGAGTTGGGCCCCGGCGACCGGGTGCCCTCGACGCGGCGGCTCGCCGCCGAGTGGGGTGTCGCCCTGGCCACCGCCACGAAGGCCATGGCGGTGCTGCGGCAGGAAGGGCTTGTCGAGGCGCGGCCCCGTGTCGGCACGGTGGTGGCGCCCGCGGGCGGCGCACGGCCCGTGGCATCCGTACGGCCGCGCTCCCCGGCACGGCGTCTCGCACCCGCCGGCGAACCGCACGACCCGTCCCCCGAACGGGAGTTGACCCGCGAGAGCGTCACGCGTGCCGCCATCGCCGTCGCCGACGCGGAGGGGCTCGCCGCCCTGTCCATGCGGGGCGTCGCGGCGCGGCTCGGGGTGGCCGCCATGTCCCCGTACCGCCATGTGAACGGCAAGGGCGAACTGGTGCAGCTCATGGCCGGCACCGTCTACGAGGAGCATCCTCCGCCCGCCGACGCGCCCTCCGACTGGCGCGAAAAGCTGCGGGCGGGCGCCCGTTCACTCTGGGAGCTGCACCGGGCGCACCCCTGGCTCGCTCAACTCGGCCCTGTCACACGGCCGTTGGTGCACCCCGGCCTCGTCGCGTACTCGGAGTGGATGCTCGCCGCCCTCGACGGGCACGGTCTGGATCCGACGACGATGTTCGATCTGAACGTCCTGCTCTACAGCCATGTCCTGGGCCTCGCCGTCCACTTGGAGCGCGAGGCGCAGGCCGAGGCGCGCACGGGCCGCTCGGACGAGATGTGGATCGCGGCGCAGGCGCCCGCGCTCGGGGCGGTCAGGTCCTCGGGCCGGTTCCCCGTCTTCACACGGCTGATGGACGTCTTCGAGGACACCGGCTACGACCTGCGCCTCGACGTGCTCTTCGAACTCGGCCTCACCGCCCTCCTCGACGGCATGGTCCCGCTCGTCGAGGGCGGTCCGGCTACCCCGAGACGGGCATGAAGCGCACCGGCGTACCGGGCACGGCCTGGGCGGCGGCGGCCAGCGCTTCCTGCGGCACGACGCCGATCACCGGATAGCCGCCGGTGACGGGATGGTCGGCGAGGAAGAGCACGGGACGGCCCTCGGGCGGGACCTGGAGGGCGCCCAACGCGATGCCCTCGCTGGGGAGTTCGCCGTCGCGGGAGCGTTCCAGGACGGGGCCCTCCAGACGCAGGCCGATGCGGTTGCCGTCGGCGGAGACCCGGTAGGCGCCGGTGGCCAGGGTGCGCAGCGCCCCGTCGGTGAACCAGTCGGCGCGCGGGCCGTGCACCACCGGCAGCAGCAGTTCGCGGGGCGGCGCGGCCCAGGGCGCGGCGTCGGGCGCGGGGCGGAGGCCGGCGGTCCGCCCGTGCTCCGGCGGCCGGTGTCCGTTCCGTTCCGGCGTTCCGTCCGTCCTCCGGTACGGCTCCGGCCGCCGGTTCCCCTTCCGTACCGCGTCACGGTCACGGCCGCTGTCGCAACCATGGGGGTCGCCGAGACGCAGCCGCGTCCCCTCGCGCAGCGGCTCGGGACCCAGCCCGGAGAGCAGATCGGTCGCGCGGCTGCCGAGCACCGGTTCGGCGTCGACGCCGCCCGCGAAGGCGACATAGCTGCGCAGTCCGCGCTCGGCGGGACCGGCTTCCAGCACCGCGCCCCAGGGCACACGGAAGGGGACGCCCCAGGGGGCGGGCCTGCCGTCCACGGTGACGGCGCAGGGAGCGCCGGTGACCACGGCCTCGGTCCCGGTCCCGGTACGCGTTCCGGTCCGTGTCCCGACCCCGGTCCCGGTACGGCGCGCGGCGCCCTCGGCGTCGTCCCCGCCGTCCCGTTCGTCCCCCGCGTCCCGGGTGAGCCGCACCGCACAGCCGTCGACGGTCGTCTCCAGCGTCGCGGCCCTCTCCGCGTTGCCCAGCAGCCGGTTGGCGAGCCGGTGCGCCGGTTCGTCCAGCGCCCCCGAGCGCGGCACCCCGAGATGCGCGTGCCCGGGCCGCCCCAGGTCCTGGACGGTGGTGAGCACTCCGGCCCGTACGACGCGGAGCCCGGCGCCGCTCATGCGCCCTCCTCCCGTACGTCCTCCGGTACGTCCTCGGACGGGCCTTCCGGTACGTCTGCGCGCCCGCCCTCCGGTACGAAGCGGACCGGCGTTCCGGGCGCGAGCAGCGCGGCCGGTTCCCGTTCGACGTCCCAGAGCACCGCATCCACAGCGGTGCCGATGAGCTGCCAACCGCCGGGCGAGGAACGGGGATAGACGCCGGTGTAGGGGCCGGCGAGCCCGACCGAGCCGGCCGGTACGCGCGTACGGGGATCGGAGCGGCGCGGCACGTGGTAGCGCTCGGGCAGCCCCGTGAGATAGCCGAAGCCGGGCGCGAAGCCGCAGAAGGCGACGCGGAAGGACGTCGCGGAGTGCAGTCGCCCGACCTCCTCGCGCGTAACGCCCCACAGCGCGGCGACGTCCGCCAGATCCGGCCCGTCGTAGCGGACGGTGATCTCCACGGCCTCCCCGCCGCCGCGCCGCAGCGGCGGGATCTCCCATTCCGCCAGCTCCGCCGCGAGCCGCCGCGGCCGGGCCAGCCCGTCCAGCAGTACGGTGCGGGCGCCCGGCACGATCTCGGTGACGCCCGGCAGCAGCCCGGCCGCGCGACGGCGCAGCACCTCGGCGTGGAACGCCTCGGCCGCCTCGGCGCCGGGCAGTTCGACGAGCAGTCCGTGCCGCCCGGCGGGCAGCACGACGGGCGGCGTCCGAGGAGCGGCGCCTCGCGAAGCGGAGTCACGCGAGGAAGC
>NZ_LJGW01000373.1:5863-11575 GCF_001751255.1 Streptomyces nanshensis
GCCGTGCCGCTCATGTGAACGCCCGTACCGTGAATCCGCCGCCGGCCAGTGCCTCGCGTACCCGCCGGGCCAGGCGTACCGCGCCCGGGGTGTCGCCGTGCAGACACAGCGAGCGCGCGGAGAGCCGCAGCGGCGTCCCGTCGATCGCGGCGACCTCGCCGCCCTCCGCGATCGCGAGCGCGCGGGCGACGACCTCGTCCTGGTCGGAGACGACGCCGCCCGGCTCGTCGCGCGGCGCGAGCGTGCCGTCGGGCAGATAGCCGCGGTCGGCGAACGCCTCGTCCACGACCGGGAGTCCGGCCGCCGCGGCGGCGGCGTGCAGCCGGGAGCCGGGCAGGCTCAGCACCGGCAGCGGGACGGCGGCCGTGCAGATGCCCTCGACCACGGCGGCGGCCTGCTCCGGGTCGCGCACGCAGCGGTTGTAGAGGGCGCCGTGCGGTTTGACGTAGGTGACGGCGGTGCCCGCCGCGTGCGCGAAGATCTCCAGGGCGCCGATCTGGTAGGCGACCTCGGCGGCCAGCTCCTCGGCGGGCACGTCCATGGTGCGGCGGCCGAATCCGGCCAGGTCGCGGTAGGCGACCTGGGCCCCGATGCGTATGCCCGCGGCGGCGGCCTGCTCACAGACGCGGCGCATGGTGAGGGGGTCGCCGGCGTGGAAGCCGCAGGCGACGTTGGCACTGGTGACAGAGGCGAGCAGGGCTTCGTCGTCGGTGAGCTGCCACCGCCCGAAGCCCTCGGCGAGGTCGGCGTTGAGATCGATCATCGCCACCAACGTAGAGGATTGTTGAACAATTCGGCAAGGGGGTTGTTGTCCCGTACGCCATTCTGGGCTTCACTGGGGCGCACCCGCACGCGCCGAGGAAAGAGCACCATGACTGCCGACACCGGCTCCGGCCTGGAGCTGTCCGAACTCGCCGCCGACCGCGCCCTGTTGGGCCGCACCAGTACGGCGGAGCGGGTCGCCGGCATTCTGCGCGAACGTATCGCACAGGGCTTCTTCCTGCCCGGCGTCCGTCTCTCCGAGGAGCGCATCGGCAACGCGCTGGGTGTCTCGCGGAACACGCTGCGCGAGGCGTTCCGGCTGCTCACCCACGAGCGGCTGCTGGTGCACCGGCTGAACAAGGGCGCGTTCGTACGGGTGCTGTCGACGTCCGACATCGCGGACATCTACCGCGTACGCAACCTCGTGGAGTGCGCCGCGGTCCGCGGGCTCGGACACCCGCCGTACGCGCTGGAGCCGGTCGCCGCGGCCGTCGAGGCGGGCGAGCGCGCGGCCGAGCGGGGCGGGTGGACGGACTGCGGCACCGCCAACATCCACTTCCACCAGGCCCTCGCGGGGCTCGCGGGCAGCGAGCGCACCGACGACCTGATGCGCGGCGTCCTGGCCGAACTGCGGCTCGCCTTCCATGTGATGGACGATCCGCGCCGCTTCTACGAGCCGTATCTCTCGCGCAACCGCGAGATCCTCACGATGCTGGAGGAGGGCGACCCCGCGGGGGCGGAGCGGGCACTCGGCTACTACCTGGAGGACTCGCGGCGGCAGCTCATCGAGGCATATCCGGAACGGAACGACTGACTCCCCGCCGGGCGCGGATCGTTGAACGATTTCCCGGTCACCCGAGCATGCGTCCCGGGCCGTGTACCTACGACGCTTCGGCGGCCGCCGCCTCCCGCTCGGCGGCCGCCGCCTCCCGCTCGGCGGCCGCGTCTCCCCCATCGTCCCCGTCCCGTCCGTCCCCGTCCGCTCCCCCGGCGTCCTCCGCCTCCCAGCGCAGCAGGTCTCCCGGCTGGCAGTCGAGCGCCTCGCAGAGCGCGGCGAGGGTCGCGAAGCGCACCGCCTTGGCGCGGCCGTTCTTGAGGACGGCCAGGTTGGCGGGCGTGATGCCGACGCGTTCGGCGAGTTCGCCCACGGACATCTTCCGCCGGGCGAGCATCACGTCGATGTCGACGGCGATCGGCATCAGACGACCTCCGCCGACTCGGCCCGCATGCCCGCCGATTCGACGTCCCGCTCGACGGCCTGTGCGAGCAGCACCACGCGCACGGCGCGCAGCGCGAGCACCGTCGGGTCGCGCATCGCTCCTCCTTCGCCGGGGGCGTGACGATCGGGCCTGTACGAGCCACACCATCGACTCGCGATGGGAATCTATCGAGTTTCGATAGGAGTACGCAAGGGGACGCAGAGCCGGACGTCCCCCGGAGGGCGGCGGCTACAGTGAAGGGCTGTACATCGCCCCCGACCGAGGGAAGCCGGTGCGAATCCGGCGCTGACCCGCAACCGTGAGCGAGTCCCGTACGGAGTGAACTGCCGCCCCGTACGCGGCCCGTGAGCCGGAGCACCCGGGCGGAGGCAGGCTCTCGAAGCCGCGCGTGCCCCCGCGGAGGCACAGGCCGGCTTCCACCGTCGAGGTTTACGGAGCTGAGCCGGGTGTGCCGTCCGAGAGGCGTGAGCCGTGTGAGCACACACGCCGCGGCGGACGGGGCGGCCGTGCGGAGCTGCGGACCGCTCACCGAAAGGCATGTCCCATGTTCCTGCGCCGGAGCATCCCGGCCGTCGCCGCGGCCGTCGTCCTCGGCGTCGCCGTCGCACCCACGGCGTCCGCCGGCACGGTATCCACCGACGCGATATCCGCCTCCCCGGGCAAGAAGCTGCCGAAGGGCCTCTACGGTACGAACGATCCGAAGTACGACGGGGTGTGGAGACAGTCGGTCGCGCTGCTGGCCCTCGACGCCGCCGGCGCGAAGCCGGCCCGCGCGGCGGTGGCCTGGCTCGCCGGACAGCAGTGCGACGACGGCTCGTTCACGGCGTACCGCGCGGACACCGGCGCACCGTGCGACGCGAAGAAGACCCCGGGCGACACCAACGCGACGGCCGCCGCCGTACAGGCCCTCTCGGCCGTGGGCGGGCAGAGCAAGACGGTCGCCGAGTCCCTGACGTGGCTGGACTCGGTACAGAACAAGGACGGCGGCTGGGGCTACAACCCGGGCAGCCCCAGCGACGCGAACTCGGTGTCCGTCGTCGTCGGCGCCTACGCCGCCGCCGGGAAGCAGCCCGAGAAGGCGACGAAGAACGGCAAGTCGCCCTACGACGCGCTCACTTCGCTCCAGCTCGGCTGCGACGCCGACAAGGACGCGCGCGGCGCCTTCGCCTACCAGCCGGGCAAGGACGGCGAGTTGGCCGCCAACGACGACGCGACCGCCGCGGCCGTCCTCGCCGCCACCGGCTCGGGCATGCTGGTCGGCGAGCGGAGCGCGGAGCGTCCCCTCGAACCGCTGAAGTGCGGCAAGGACGCGGACGGCAAGGCTCTCGGGCGTAAGGCGGCGGCCGACGCCGGTGCGGCCCGTCTCGCCGCCCGGCTCGATGAGAACGGCGGCCATCTGCTCGCCGCGACCCCCGGCGCCAAGGACACCCCCGACTACGCCAACACCGCCGACGCCGTCGTCGCGCTCGCCGCGAGCGGGCACCGCGACGAGGCGAAGAAGTCCCTCAACTGGCTCGGCGCGAAGCTGAGTTCATGGGACAAGTCCCGCAACGACCCCGCCGCCGTCGCCGGCGTCATGCTCGCCGCGCACGCCACGGGAGGCGACCCGGCGAAGCTGAAGGGCACCGACCTGCTCGGCCGCCTCGCCGCCACCGGACCGAAACCCGCCGGCATGCCCGGCGAGAAGACCGCCGGAGCCGCGGCGAAGGACGACGGCGACAGCGGCACCGTGCTGCGCTGGTCCCTGCTCGGCGCGGGCCTGGCCGCGGGGGCGGGCGTCGGCTTCCTGATCAGCTCCCGCAGGAAGAAGCGGGGGCTGTGAGCGTGCGGAGTCTCCGACGGGACGCTGTACGGGGTCTCCGACGGGACGCCGTACGGGGCGGCTCGCGGCGTGCCTGGCGGGTGCCGGCCGTGGCCGGGACGGGGCTGCTCGCCGTCGTACTCGTACCGGCACCGGCGACCGCCGCCGAACGCGCCGCACCGGCGACGACGCCAACAGCGGCGGCGGCGCCCGCAGTTGCTGCACCCGTGATCGGCGCGTACGCCGCGGAGCGGACCTCCGGCAGCTACCGCTACTGGTCCTTCTGGGAGCAGGAGAAGAGGGACGACGACTGGTCGTACGCCACCCAGGGCCCGTCCGTGCTGCACCCCGGCGACGGCACCGCCGTCGGCTTCCGCTTCGCCCTGAGCGAGGACTCCGCGAAGGCCGTGAAGCCGCGTGGCGGCGGCGACTTCGCCACGGTCTGCGACGGTACGGAAACCGAGCCGGGCGGCAAACGCATCGCCGTCCGCGTCGACTTCGGCACCCCGGCGCACGCGCCGCCCGGCGAGCATCCGCCGAAGCCGCGGCAGGGCTGCGCCCAGGTCGACGAGGACGCCACGGCCGCGGACGCGCTCGCCGAGGTCGTCAAGCCGCTGCGCTACAACTCCGACGGGCTGCTGTGCGCCATCGACGGCTACCCGCGGCGCGGCTGCGGCGAACAGGTCGCGGACGCGGACAAGGGGTCCGGCAAGGGCGCGGACGCACAGGGCGAGGACGGTTCCGATTCCGGCAGCGACCTCGGTCCGGTCGCGGGTCTGGTCGCCGGTGTCGGCGCCGTCGCCGTGCTCGTACTCGCCGCGGTCCGCCGCTCGCGCGGCCGCAGTTGACGCGCGGGGCGAGGCGATGGCGGTGAGGCGGTGACGTCGATGGCAGCGACGACGGCGACGGCGAAAACAGCGATGACGGCGATGACGGCAGCGGCGGCGGACAGGACGGCGACGACGGTACGGGCCGGGCAGGTCGCGCGGCGGCCGAAGGCGGCGCTCGCGCGGCTACGCGCGCCCGAGGCCGGACGCGGCCTCGATCTGCACCCCGGCGCATGGTGGCTGTGGGCGCTGGGTCTGGCGACCGCCGCGTCCCGCACCACCAACCCGCTGCTGCTGTCGCTGCTGTGCGCCGTCGCCGGTTACGTCGTCGCGGCCCGCCGTACGGACGCCCCCTGGGCCCGTTCGTACACGGTGTTCCTCAAGCTCGGCCTCGCCGTGCTCGTCGTCCGGCTCTTCTTCGCCTTCTTCCTCGGCTCCCCGATCCCCGGCAGCCATGTCCTGGTCACCCTGCCGGAGGTGCCGCTCCCGGAGTGGGCGCAGGGCGTGCGCGTGGGCGGCCGCGTGACCGCCGAGGGTCTGGTGTTCGCGCTGTACGACGGGCTGAAGCTGGCGACGCTGCTGGTCTGCGTCGGCGCCGCCAACGCCCTGGCGAATCCCGCCCGGTTGCTGAAGTCCCTGCCGGGCGCGCTCTACGAGGCGGGCGTGGCCGTCGTGGTGGCGATGACGTTCGCGCCGAACCTCGTCGCGGACGTACGGCGGCTGCGTGCCGCGCGGCGCCTGCGCGGACGTCCCGACAAGGGGCTGCGCTCGGTGCTCCAGGTCGGACTGCCGGTGCTGGAGGGCGCGTTGGAACGCTCGGTGGCGCTGGCCGCCGCCATGGACGCCCGCGGCTACGGGCGCAGCGCGCAGGTGCCCCGCGCGGTGCGCCGTACGACGAATCTGCTCACGCTGGGCGGACTGCTCGGCGTCTGCGCCGGTTCGTACGCGCTGCTCTCCGCCCAGGGCGCGGCCTACGGGCTGCCGCTGCTGCTCGGGGGCGTGGCGCTGGCCCTGGCCGGGCTCCGGCTGGGCGGTCGACGCAGCGTCCGCAGCCGTTACCGGCCCGAACGCTGGGGCGTGCGGGCCTGGTTGACCGCCGCCT
>NZ_LJGW01000370.1 GCF_001751255.1 Streptomyces nanshensis
CCGCCGCCGCCCGTCTGCGCGCCATCGCCGCCGGGTCCAGCGGCATCGGCCACGCCCGCTCCCGCCCGGCCGCCTCGGCGAGCGCCGGATTCTCCGCCTCCTCCGCGGGCGCCTCCGCCCAGTGCTCGACCTCGCCGTGCGACGGGTCCTCCTCGCAGTGGGAACGCAGCGCCTCCAGGAACGCCGAAGGCCCGCGCGCCCGCTTCTGGTGCGGCCCCCACCAGTGGCCGGAGCCGAGCAGCCGCGTGCGGGCGCGGGTGAACGCCACATAGCCCAGGCGGAGTTCCTCGGTGGCCTGGTGGTCGCGCATCGCCGTCTCGTAGGCCCGTACGCCCTTCGGCGTCCACCCCGCCACATCCGGCAGGGTCGCCGCGTCCCCGCGCAGGGCGTGCGGCAGGACGCGCGGCCGGGTCAGCCAGGACTCGCGCGGCTGCTCACTGGGGAACTGCTTGGCCACCAGGCCCGGCAGCGCCACCACGTCCCACTCCAGGCCCTTGGCCTTGTGCACGGTGAGCACCTGTACGGCGTCGCCGCCGCCCGGCAGCGAGCTGTCGAGGCCCTTCTCGTACTGCGCCGCCGTACGCAGAAAGCCCAGGAAGGCGAGCAGCGTGGCCTCGCCGTCGAGGGCGGCGAACCCGGCGGCGACGTCGAGGAAGCCGCTCAGCGTCTCGCGGCGGCGGGCGGCCAGGGCGTGCGGCGAGGCGGACAGTTCGACGTCGAGGCCGGTCACGGCGAGCACCCGGTGCAGCACGTCCATCAGCGGGTCGGCCAGGGAGCGCCGCAGGTCGCGTATCTCGGCGGCGAGCCGGGTGAAGCGGACGCGCGCCTCCGCGGAGAACGGCAGACCGTCGTCGTACCTGCCGCGTACGCCGCCCGAACCGCCGCCGCCCTGCGCCCCGTTGGCGCCGCCGCCGTCGAGGAACGTCTCCAGCGCGTCCGCGAGCGAGACCACCTCCGACGGGTCGACGCCCTCGACCGCCTCCGCCAGCCGCCGGTCCGGATCGCCGCCGTGGTCCTGCTCGTGCTGTACGAGAAGCCGCGCGCGCCGCCCCAGCAGCGCCAGGTCGCGCGGTCCGATCCGCCAGCGCGGGCCGGTCAGCAGCCGTACGAGGGAGGCGTTGGCCGTCGGGTCCTGGAGGACCTCGCACATGGCGACGAGGTCGGCGACCTCCGGAAGATGCAGCAGGCCCGTCAGTCCGACGACCTCGACGGGCAGTTCGCGTTCCACCAGCGCGGCCTGGATCTCGGCGAAGTCGCCCGCGCCGCGGCACAGTACGGCGATCTCGCCGGGCGGTGTGCCCGTACGTACGAGGTGGGCGAGGGAGTCCGCGAGCCACTCCAACTCGCCCTCGTGGGTGGGCAGCAGGGCGCAGCGCACCAGTCCGTCGCGCTCCGCGCCCGGTGCGGGACGCAGGGCCTCGACGCCCTCGTGCCGCGTACGCAGCGGCGCCGCAAGGGAGTTGGCGAGGGAGAGCAGCCGCCCGCCGCTGCGGCGGTTCTCGCTGAGCGAGTAGCGGCGGGCGGGGCTGCCGTCCGCGGACGGGAAGTGCTGGGGGAAGTCGTCGAGGTTGGCGACGGAGGCGCCGCGCCAGCCGTAGATGGCCTGGCACGGGTCGCCGACGGCGGTGACGGCGTGGCCCGCGCCGCCCTCCACCGCCTCGCCGCCCGCGCCGAACAGGCCCGAGAGCAGGACGCGTTGGGCCACCGAGGTGTCCTGGTACTCGTCGAGGAGGACCGCGGAGAACTGTCCGCGCAGCGCCCTGCCGACCTCCGGGACGTCGCGTGCCAGCCGCGCCGCGAGGGCGATCTGATCGCCGAAGTCGAGGAGGTCGCGCTCCTGTTTGCGGGCGCGGTACTTCTCGACGAGGCCGAGCAGTTCGCCCCGTCCGAGGGCCGCCTGCGGCACCTTGCGCAGCGCAGCGTTGCTCAACTGCGCCTGTTCCAGGGCCGCGAGCAGCTCCTCGTCGTACGCGCGCAGACGTCCCGGAGAGACCAGATGCTCGCTCAGTTCGGCGTCCAGCGCGAGCACGTCCTCGACGAGCGCGGAGACGGACTTCGTCAGCGCCTCGAACGGGCCCGGATCGGCGCGCAGCACGCTCGCGGCGAGCTGGAAGCGCGTGGCGTCGGCCAGCAGCCTGGCGCCTGGCTCGATGCCCAGGCGCAGCCCGTGCTCCGTCAGGAGCCGCCCGGCGAAGGCGTGGTAGGTGGAGATCTGCGGTTCGCCCTGGGCCTGTTCGGGGTCGGCCGGGTCGGGGTCGGTGATGCCCGCCCGCACAAGAGCCGTACGGACGCGCTCCGTCAGCTCGCCCGCGGCCTTGTTGGTGAACGTCAGTCCGAGCACCTGCTCGGACTGCACCTGGCCGGTGCCCACGAGCCACACCACGCGGGCCGCCATCACCGTCGTCTTGCCCGAACCGGCGCCCGCCACGATGACCTGGGGCGCGAGCGGCGCCGTGATGCAGGCGAGCTGCTCCGGGGTGAAGGGGATGCCGAGCAGCTCGGCGAGCTCCTCGGTGCGGGTGAGTCGTGCGGACACGTGAGAGACGCTAACGGCTGCCGCCGACAACCGCCGGAGGACGGCAGGAGCGCCAGGGGCGTACGTAACGCCCGGCACGCCGTCAACTCCCGCCGTACGCCCACGGGTTCGGCGACCCGGCCGCCCCGCGCCCGTACGTACGCCCCCGGGCGCTCACTCGATGATGTGGCGTCCCTCACCGCGCGCCGAACAGCTCGCGCGGAACGAGCAGTGCGTGCACTGCGATCCGGGCGAGGGCGTGAAGCGCTCGTCGAGCACGCGTCCGGCCGCCGTCGCCAGCAGACCGCCGATCCAGTCGCCGCCCCCGGCGCCCTCGGCGCCCTTGGTGCCATCACCGACCTCGCCGCTCGCGTCCTGCGGGTCCGCGCCGAGCGGGTCCTGACGCTGCACCACGGGCAGCGCGTCGCCGCCGTCCCGTTCGGCCGCCCCCAGCCGCAGATGGACGAGTTCGGCGCCGCCGGGCTCCGGGCGCTCGCCGCCGAAGAGATGGTCGGCCGCCCCCTCGCGCACCGCCAACTGGTAGACGGCGAGCTGCGGATGGCGTGCGGCCTCCTGGGCGCTCGGCCTGCTGCGCCCGGTCTTGAAGTCGACGACGTACGCGCGTCCCTGCCCGTCCGACTCCACCCGGTCGACGCTGCCGCGGATGCGCACCTCGTACTCGCCCGCCTCCAGCGTGACGTCGAAGCCGAGTTCGCTGCCGGCGACCTGCCCGGCGCCGCCCTCGGCCTCCCGCATCACGTGCCAGCGCAGAAACCGCTCCAACGCCGCGCGCGCGTTCTGCTTCTCCTGCCGGGACTTCCACGGCGCCTCGAACGCCAGCCCGTCCCAGACGCGTTCGAGCCGCTCCATCAGCACCGCCAGATCGGCGGGCGTGCCTCCGGAGGCGACCTCGTCCGCGAGGACGTGCAGGACGTTGCCGAAGCCCTGTGCGGCGGTCGCGGGCTCGTCCGCCTTCACCTCGCGGGCCAGAAACCACTGCAGCGCACAGGAGTTGGCGAGCTGGTCCAGCGCGCTGCCGGAGAGCGTGACCGGTTCGTCGGGGTCGCGCAGCGGCGTCTGCGAGCGCGTCGGCTCGTCCAGGCCCCACCAGCGGTGCGGATGCGCCGCCGGTACGAGGGCGTGGCCCTCCTCGTCCCGCAGCGCGGCCAGCTTGGCCAGCCGCGCCGCGGCGGCCTCGCGCAGCGCGGGCGACGCCGCCGGGTCGACGGTCGTGGCCCGCAGCTCCGCGACCAGCGCCGGCACCGAAAGCGGCCTGCGGGGACGGGAGTTGACGGTCACCGGTGTGACGCCCAGCTCGCCGAGGAAGCGCGAGGGCTGGTCGCCGTCGTCCGCCGGAGCGCGTACGGCCGTGACGACCAGCCGCTCCTTCGCCCGCGTCGCCGCCACGTAGAACAGCCGCCGCTCCTCCGTCAGCAGCGCGCCCGGCGTCAGCGGTTCGGCGAGCCCGTCGCGGCCGATGCGGTCGGCTTCCAACAGCGAGCCGCGGCGCCGCAGATCGGGCCACAGCCCCTCCTGTACGCCCGCGACCACGACGAGGCGCCACTCCAGGCCCTTCGCGCGGTGAGCCGTCATCAGCCGTACGGCGTCGGGCCGTTCGGTGCGGCGGGTGAGCGTGTCGGCGACGATGTCCTGGGCGTCGACCTCTTCGAGGAAGTTGAGCGCGCCCCGGCCGCCGCTGCGTTCCTCCGCGCGGGCCGCCGCGTCGAACAGCGCGCACACAGCGTCGAGATCGCGGTCGGCGTTCCGGCCGCCGGCGCCGCCCCGGAAGGCGGCGCGCTCCAGGCGCTGCGGCCAGGGCGTACCGTCCCACAGCAGCCACAGCGCCTCCTCCGCCGTGCCGCCGCCCGCGAGCAGTTCGCGCGCCTTGCGGAGCAGCAGCCCGAGGCGCTGGGCCCCGCGTGCGTACGCCGGGTCGTGCGCCACCAGCCGCTGGGGCTCGGCGAGTGCCTCGGTGAGCAACACGTCGGAGGGGCGCGGGAGATGGGCGCCCGCCGCGCGCTCCTCCTCGCGCAGGGCACGGCCGAGGCGGCGCAGATCGGCGGCGTCCATGCAGCCGAGCGGTGAGCCGAGCAGGGTGAGGGCCGTCTCGGTGTCGAGCCAGCCGGCGGCGGGGCCGGGACCCGACTCGTGATCGGGGTCCGGGTCCGGATCCGGATCCGGATCCGCGCCGGGGTTCTCGTCGCCGTCGGCGTTCACGCCGTCGATGTTCTGGGCGGCGGGGCCCGGAGCCGAACTCCCTTGCGGAGGCGGCGGATCCGCGCCCGAGGCACCGTCCGTACCGGAGCCCGCACCGGCCCCTGACCCGGGCCCGGGCCCCGCTCCCGCGTCCACATACGCGGCCGCGCGCGCCACCGCCCGCAGCGCCGTCAACAGCGGTGCCACGGCCGGTTCATGGCGCAGCGGCACGTCGGCGCCGTCCACGTCCAGCGGAACGCCCGCCGACGTCAG
>NZ_LJGW01000369.1 GCF_001751255.1 Streptomyces nanshensis
TTCTCACCGCTGGCCGCCGTGCCGGTGGTGCCGGCAGGTGCGTCCTCCGCGGACGAACCTCCGCGCGCCCGCGCTCCGTCGGCACCGGGGGCGCCCGCCGAAGCGGAGGCGCCGGGGCTCGGTTCGCCCGTACCGGTCGCGGGTCCGGACGGCCGCGCACCGTCCTCCTCCGGTACGACGCGTACCGCCGAGTCGTCGTCCGACCCCGGTATCAGTACGCCCCAGGGAGCGTCGGAGCTGCCGCCGAGCACGCTCACCGCCACGACCAGCGCGTAGCCGCCCCCGAGGGCCCCCATCGCCAGGCCGAGCCGGCGCCAAGTGCGGCGCCGCCCGCCGCTGTTGTCCACGAATACGGGGTCCGCGCCGTCGCCCGGCTGCCCCTCGGAGTGTTCTGCCATCGTCACTTCGCGCCCTCCCCACCCTGGTGAGCGCGCCCCCTCCTACTTGGAGGAGAAAATGTAGCCGAGATGTGAAGGGATAAAAGTGACTAGTCAGTCTTTTTGCTTACTCATGGGGCACTGCTGTGACAACACAGTGACAAGTCGAACTCAACCCACACGATCTTCCCCGGGTCCCGCCGCCCGGCGCCCCACTTGTCCGCCAGCTCCCCGACAAGTCGCAGGCCACGGCCGCCGGGCCCCAACTCCTCCTCTCCGTCGGCCACTTCGGGCACGCGCGGCCAGCCGCTCCCGCTGTCGTGCACCTCGACCCGGCACAGGCCGTCGCGATCCGGCCACACCGGTACGCGATCCGGGGAGCGACGGCGGCGAACGCCCGAAGTCGCCACGGGCCCCGGCCCGCGGAAAACCCGTCGCTCACGCCCTACGACGCCGCATAGCCTCGTGCGCCATGAGCAGCATGGAGGAGATCCAGGGCGTCCCCGTGATGATGTTCGCCCGCGAGGGCGCGACCGTCGGCGGTGAAGGCGATGCGCTGGACCTGATCGGCGACGCCTCGTACCAGGGCGCCCGTTGGGCCGTCGTCCCCGCGGAGCGGTTCGCCGAGGGCTTCTTCACGCTGCGCACGCGTCTCGCCGGGGAGATCATCCAGAAGTTCGCCCAGTACCGCATGGGTCTCGTCGTCCTCGGCGACATCTCCCGTCATACGCAGGGCAGTTCGGCCCTGCGGGACTTCGTCCAGGAGTGCAACAGGGGGCGGCAGACCTGGTTCCTGGCCGATGTGGAGGAGCTGCGGGAGCGGTTGGGGTCCGCCGGCGGCCGTCCTCGATGACGGCGGAGAGGACCGGGCGGACGCCCGGCGCCCGGCAGCGCGTTCCGCGTCTGCTCGCCCCGTACGTACGGCTGTTCGCGACGCCGGGGACCCGTGCCTTCACCGTGGGGAACCTGCTCGCGCGGCTGCCCATCGGGATCTTCACCGTCTCCGCCGTCGTCATGATCGCGACCACGCGGGGCTCGTACGCCCTCGCGGGGGCCGTGAGCGCGACGGGGCTCGTGGCGGTCGCCGTCGTCGGGCCGCTGACGGCGCGGCTCATCGACCGGTACGGGCAGGCGCGGATCGCCCTGCCCGCGACCCTGGTCGCGGTGGCGGGGGCGCTGTCGCTCGCGGCGTGCGTACGGTTCGGGGCGCCGGACTGGACGCTGTTCGCCTCGCACGCGGTGATGGCCACGACGCCCAACACCGGGGGCATGTCGCGGGCCCGCTGGGCGCATCTCTTCCGTACGGACTCCGCGGAGGACACCGCCGCCCGGCACACGGCCAACTCCTTCGAACAAGCCGCGGACGAGCTGTGCTTCATGTCCGGGCCGCCTCTCGCGGCGCTGCTGTGCACACAACTCTTCCCGGAATCGGGGACGTTGACGGGGGCGGTGCTGCTGCTCACGGGCATGCTGATCTTCACGGGGCAGCGCGGCACCGAACCGCCGGTGGCGCGGCGGACGGCGGACCGCGCGGCGCCGTCCCTGAAGCTGCGGGCCCTGCTGCCGCTGCTGGTCAGCTTTCTGTGCGTGGGCTGCGTGTTCGGCTCGCTCGAAGTGGCGACGATCGCCTTCGCGGACGTCCGCGGACAGCAGGCGGCGGCGGGCCTGGTGCTGGCCTGCCAGGCCACCGGTTCGGCGATGGCGGGCCTGTATCTCGGCACCGTACGGCCGCCGTCCGGGCCGGTCGCCCGCCGGTTCGCGCGCTGTGCCGGTGCGATGGCCCTGCTGGCGCTGCTGCCGCTCGGCGCGGCGACCACCGGCAGCCTGGCGGTGCTCGCGGTCGCGCTGCTGATCGCCGGCATGGGGACGGCGCCGACGATGGTGACGGGCATGACGCTGATCCAACGGACCGTGCCCGCCGCGCGGTTGAACGAGGGCATGACGTGGCAGGTGACCGCGCTGCTCGGCGGGGTCGCGAGCGGGTCGGCGGTGGGCGGCTGGGCCGCCGACCACCTCCCGGCGGTCACGGGGTTCACCGTGCCGCCCGCCGCGGCGGGGCTCGCCGCGGCGACGGCCTTCGCCGTGGTGGTGCGCTCCGTGTGGTTGGGGCGGAGGACGAAAGGACGGACGCAAGGGCGGGCGGAGGAGCCGGGGAAGGCGCGGCGCGCGGCCGTGCCGTCAGGTGAGTGAGACGGGGCGGCGGTCGTCCGGAGCCGCCCGTCCTGGGACGGTTCGTACGTGATGCGCATGCGGTTCGTACGCGGCGAGAACGCTTGCACGGTNTCGCGAGCGGGTCGGCGGTGGGCGGCTGGGCCGCCGACCACCTCCCGGCGGTCACGGGGTTCACCGTGCCGCCCGCCGCGGCGGGGCTCGCCGCGGCGACGGCCTTCGCCGTGGTGGTGCGCTCCGTGTGGTTGGGGCGGAGGACGAAAGGACGGACGCAAGGGCGGGCGGAGGAGCCGGGGAAGGCGCGGCGCGCGGCCGTGCCGTCAGGTGAGTGAGACGGGGCGGCGGTCGTCCGGAGCCGCCCGTCCTGGGACGGTTCGTACGTGATGCGCATGCGGTTCGTACGCGGCGAGAACGCTTGCACGGTCCGGCCGTGCGACGGGGCCTCGGCGGTGCCGGGCCCAAGTGAGCGGCGTCCGCGGGCAGTTGCCCTGTGCGCCGCGACCCGGGGAGCAATAGTTACTTGAGCGTAACATGCCAACGGGTTACCGGCGGTACGCGCTTGCGGCTAGCTTTCCCCCACTGTGCGACGGAGCACGGCGAGGGGAGAACGCGATGGCAGCAGCGTCGAGTCATTCCGGTAACTCAGGCCCCCGGACGGCCGGTTGGCGACCCGCGCGCCGCCGCCGGCTGCCCGCCGTCCTCCTCGCGGCGGTCGCCTGCCTCGCCGCCCAGGCCATGCCCGCGTCCGCCGCGACGCCGCAGCCCGCCGAAGGGCCGTCGGACCGTACGGACTCCCGCGGTGTGGAGATCCCCGCCTTCTACGACCCGCCCGCTCACCTGCCCGGCGCCGACGGGGCGTTGGTACGCAGCGAGCCGCTGCCGCTCGGCCTGAGTCTGCCCGGACCCGGCGGTCCGCTGCCGGGTGAGGCGACCCGGCTGATGTACAAGTCGACGGACGCGGGCGGCGACCCGGTCGCGGTGACCGGCGCCTACATCGAGCCGTCCGCGGCCTGGAAGGGCGACGGGCCGCGCCCGCTGGTGGCCGTCGCGCCGGGCACGATGGGGCAGGGCGACCAGTGCGCGGCCTCGCTCGGGCTGGAGCACCCGATCACCTTCAACGGCCGTACGGTGTCGGTCGGTTACGAGGACATCGCCGTCTACCGGCTGCTGGCCGCCGGGGTCGCGGTGGTCGTCACCGACTACGCGGGCCTCGGCACGACCGACCGGCTGCACACGTACGTCAACCGGCTCGACGAGGGGCACGCCGTGCTGGACGCCGTGCGCGCCGCGCGCAAGCTGCCGGGCGCCTCGGTCGGCTCCCGCTCGCGCGTAGGTCTGTACGGCTACAGCCAGGGCGGGGGCGCGACCGCCTCCGCGGCCGAACTCCAGCGCTCCTACGCACCGGACGTCGACCTCGCGGGCACCTACTCCGGAGCGCCGCCCGCCGATCTGGCCGAGGTCGTCAAGGGCATCGACGGCAGCGCGCTGGCCGGTGCGCTCGGCTGGTCGGTCAGCGGATTCGTGCAGTCCTACCCGGAGTTGGAGGAGATCGCGGACCGCAACGTCAACGCCGAGGGCAAGGCGGCGATGAAGGACCTGTCGACCATGTGCGTGGGCGACGCGATCCTCCGGTACGGCTTCAAGCGGAGCGAGGAGTGGACGACAGGCGGCAGGCCGATCTCCGAGATCGTCGCCGCCGAGCCGAAGCTGCGGGCCGCCCTGGACGCACAGCGGCTCGGCAGACTGAAGCCCACGGGTCCTGTACGGGTGGCGACCGGCACGCAGGACGACATCGTGGGGCACGCGCAGGCGCGGCGCCTCGCGGCGGACTGGTGCGACAAGGGCGAGGACGTCACGTACAAGCCCGTCGAACTGCCCGATCTGGGCGACGGGTTGCTCACCAACCACCTCGTGCCGCTCCTCGTCGACCAGGGCGAGGCGATCTCCTGGCTGACCGACCGGCTCTCCGGCCGTGCCGCCTCCTCCGGCTGCGGGGCGCTCGGCGGGCAGCGCTGAGGCGGGGCGTCGTCTCCGTACGGCACACGGCAGGGGCATAGGGCAGGGGCGAACGGGGCTCCGTCGCACGGCAGTTGACCGCACGTACGGTACGTAGAGTGACGGCATGAGCGATGCGAGCGGGTCCGCACCGCGCCGGCCGCCGCTGCCGCGCGGCTGGCGGCGGTTCCTCTTCCGGCTGCCGATCCGGCTCTACCGGGCCCGGCTGGGCGCGCTGCTGGGGCAGCGGTTCCTGCTGCTGGAACATGTCGGCCGCACCTCGGGGCAGGTGCGGCGGGTCGTGATCGAGGTCGTCGCGCGCGACGATCCGTACGGACCCTCCTGGACGGTGGCCTCCGGGTTCGGGCCGGACGCCGCCTGGTACCGCAATCTGCGGGCCACTCCCCGGGCGACGGTCCAGGTCGGTGCGCGGCGCCACGAGGTCGAGGCGCGGTTCCTGTCGCCGGAGGAGGGCGGGGAGTTGATGGCGCGCTACGCGGTGCGGCATCCGCGGGTGGCGCGGCGGCTGTGCGCCTTCATGGGCTTCGAGGTACGGGACGGGAGCCCCGAGGAGTTCCGTCGGGTGGGGACGTCGATTCCGTTCGTACGCTTCGAGCCGGCCGGACCCTGACGGGACGGCGCTGACACGGGGCCTGCGCGTCCGGGGGGGGCGGGAGTACGTCGCAGGCCGTCAGGAGGACGTCGCAGCGCGGTCGGACTCGCTGCGAAGGACGCAGAACTCGTTGCCCTCGGGGTCGGCGAGGACGGCCCATCCCGTGCCGTCGGGATTCCGGCGATCGGCGACCAGCGTGGCTCCGAGAGCCAGCAGCCGCTCGACCTCCTGCTCGCGCGAGGTCGTCGGACGGAGGCACAGATGGATCCGGTTCTTGACCGTCTTCGGCTCCGGCACCTGGTTGAAGTGCAGCAGCGGGCCCTCCGGAAGCATCACGTCGATCTCCGGATCGCCCCGCTTGTCCGACGGATGCAGCGGGCAGCCGGTCACCGCGCTCCAGAACAGCGCCAGTTCATAGGCATCCGCACAGTCGACCGCCATGTTCTGCACCACCGAGACCATGCAGGTCAGCATGGCGGAACGCCGCCCGGCCCGCCACCGGCGCACCGCACCCCGGCGCCGTCGGCGTACCGGGCCCGGACCCTCACCCGTCCGCGCCGAGCAACTCCCCCAGCAGCGCGCCCACTTGGCCGGTCTCGATGAGGAACCCGTCGTGCCCGTACGGGGATTCGACGACGCGGAGCCGGTCGGCACCCGGGATGCCCGCCGCCAACTCCGCCTGCTGGGCGAGGGGATAGAGCCGATCGGAGTCCACGCCCGCGACCAGAGTCGGCACCGTGATGCGCGCCAGCGCGCTCGCCGTACCGCCGCGGCCCCGGCCCACGTCGTGCCCGTTCATCGCCTCGGTCAGCACCACATAGCTGCCCGCGTCGAAGCGGCGGGCCAGCTTGTCGGCGTGGTGGTCGAGATAGGACTCGATCCGGTACCGGCCGCCCTGCCCCGGGTCCTCGCCGTCCTGCGGCAACCGGCCGAAGCGGGCCTGGAGTTCGGGCTCGCTGCGGTAGGTGACGTGCGCGATGCGCCGGGCGATGCCGAGGCCCCGGTACGGGCCGGAGTACGTGGCGGGGTACGGGCCGCCGCCGGTCCGCCCGGTGTCGTGGTCCGCCTCGTACACGTCGTAGTAGTCGCCGCCGTGCCAGCCCGGGTCCGAGCGGATCGCCTGCGTCTGGATGTCGGCCCAGGCGATCTGCTCGGCCGTCGCCGCCGCCGGGCAGGCGAGCAGCGCGAGGGCGCCCACCCTGTCCGTACAGGTCGCCGCCCACTCCAGCGCCCGCATCCCGCCCATGGAGCCGCCGACGACGGCGGCCCACCGCCCGATGCCGAGGGCGTCGGCGAGCAGCGCCTCGGCCGCGACCTGGTCGCGCTGGGTGAGCCGGGGGAACGAACTGCCCCAGTGGCGGCGGCCATTGGGCACCGTCGAGGCCGGACCGGTGCTGCCCTGGCAGCCGCCGAGGACGTTGGGCGCGACGACGAACCAGCGGCCGGTGTCCAGGGCGCGCCCCGGTCCGATCAGCCCGTCCCACCAGCCGGGGGTGGGATGACCGGGCCCGGCGGGACCGGCGGCATGGCTGTCGCCGGTCAGGGCGTGCAGCACCAGAACGGCGTTGGAGCCGTCCGGTGCCAGACGTCCCCAGGTCTCGTAGGCGAGCCGCGCGCCCGGCAGCGTACGCCCCGACTCCAGTTGCAGCGTGCCGAGTTCGCACCAGCGGCGGCCGCCTGGCGG
>NZ_LJGW01000389.1 GCF_001751255.1 Streptomyces nanshensis
CGCGGCAGGTGCTGGCCGCCGGGGAGGGCCCGGCGCATCCGCTGACCCGGGGGCTGCTCACCGCGGAGCGCCGGGCGGGAGCTGCGGCGTACGGAACGGGCTCCCCCGAGGGGCCGGGGGCCGAGCGGGAGCACTCCGGCGAGGGTGTCGCCGCGACCGGTGTCGCCGTACGCGGCCGGGACGGCGGCCATCTGCTGCGCGGGCCCGTCACGTTGTCGTTCCCGCCCGGCAGTACGACGGCGCTGACCGGTCCGAGCGGCTCGGGCAAGACCACGTTCGGGCGGGTGCTCGCGGGGCTCACCCCGGCGACCACGGGCGAGGTGACGTACGGCGGAGCACGGCTGCCGAGCCGGATCCAGCGGCGAACGGCCGCCCAGCGCAGGGCGGTTCAGTATGTGCACCAGAGCAGTTCGGAGTCCTTCGAGGCCCGTGCGCCGCTGCTCGGCCAACTCGCCGCGGCGGGACGGCTGTTGCGCGGCATGACGCCCGAGGCCGCCGAGGAGGAGGCGCTGCGGGCCGCGCGGCTGCTCGGGCTGGAGGACGCCCAACTCGCCCGCACACCCGGCCGTCTCTCCGGCGGACAGCTTCAACGCTGCGCGCTGGTACGGGCGGTGCTGGCCCGTCCGGCGCTGCTGGTGTGCGACGAGGTGACCTCCGCGCTGGACGTCGTCTCGTGCGAGCGGCTGCTCGCCGCGCTGCCCGAACTGCTCGAACCGGCCCGTACGGCACTGCTGTTCGTCAGCCACGACCTGGACGCGGCGCACGCGGCGGCCGAGCGCGCGGTCGTCTTCGAGGCGGGCCGCTGCGTACGGCAGGGCACGGCCGCGGACGTGCTGCGCCGCGCCCCGGAGCCCCAAGCGGCGGTGGCGCGCCCCGAGATGGACCCGGCACGGGAGAGCGGCTGATCCCGCGGCGCCGCGGCACGTCACCCACCGCCGCCCCCCCGTCGCGCCGAACACCCGCCCCTCCGGCGGGAGTTCCCGTCTCAGTCGCTGCTGCGTACGACGCAGTCCTCCGGCTGCCGCTCGCCGGTCGGCCAGGCCAGCCCGACGAAGCCCAGCGTGCCCCGTGCGTCCTTCGCACCGGGCTTCAACTCGACGACGGCCAGCGGCTTGTCGTACGGGTTGCCCGCCTTGGTGAGGCAGATCCGGCCGCTCGTGCCGTCGACGCGGTTGCCCGCCTGCATCGTGGCCCAGCGGCGGCCGACCTGCTCGGTGCTGGGCGCCGCCCTGCCGGTGGGCTTGGCGCCGCGTATCCCCTCGACCGCCGTGTACACCCCGTCGTGCACGAGCATCGTCCGGGAGTCGCTCAGCCGGCTCGGCCCCATGCCCTCGCCCGACGACTGCACGGCCGCGATGTCCTCGCGCAGCCGGCCGAGTTCGGCCAGCGGGTCGCGCAGCGAGCGGGGTGCCTTCTCGGCGGACGGCTTCTCGCCCGTGCGCTTCTTCTCCTTCTCCTGCCAGCGCCGGACCTCGGTGCTCCAGGCGTCGGGGTGTGCCGGTGCGGCGTACTGCACGGTCATCCGGGGCTTGCCGGAGCCGTCGCGCAGCTCCGCCCAGTCCTCACGTGTCATCCGGTACTCCAGTGAGGCCGCGTCCGAGCCGGAGACGACGGTGAACTTCCGGTCGACGCACGCCTCTTGGGCGAGCCGCTTGAGGAACAGCCGCAGATGCGTGGAGCGGCCCGCGAAGTAGACGGTGTCCGCGCCGGAGTTGCAGATCGTGTTGACCGTCGGCCTGAACTGGTTGTCCACGTCGCCCGGTTCGGCGACGCCCTCGGAGGTGAAGGTCATGTCGTCCGGGCCGGGCGGGCCGTCCTCCGGCAGCCGCTGGAAGGCCCGCGCGAGGGAGCGTACGTAGGGGTCGCCGCGGGTGTCGCGGACGAGGACGGTCTGCCGGTCGGTGCGGCTGCCGTTGAAGTCGGCCAGGGCGTGGGCCTGTTGCTCGTTGGTGGGGATGATCCGGGCGAGGCCCTTGAAGTCGTAGGTGCCGTCGTCGCTCTCGCGGTTGGCGAGCGCGTCCGCCGACGCCCGCGCCACCAACACCGGCACCTGCTGGTCGGTGAGGCTGCGCACCGCGTCCCTGGTGGCGTCCAGGGAGAGGTTGAACCCGGTGACGGCACGCAGGTTGTGCCGCGGGGAGCGGGACATGCGCACCAGGTCCGGGACGACCTCGCCCTGCCGGGCGTAGTCCTTGCCGGGGTTGGCGAGCACCAGTCGCAGCAGCGGCTTCCCCGGCTCCCGGTTGGCGCGGTACTGCGCCAGGAAGGCGCCCTGCAACTCGCTGCGCAGTTGCCGCCGTTCAGCCCGCGAGTCCGGTTGCAGCGGCAGCATCACCGCCACGGTGACGTGCGGCCGCTTCTCCACGCGGCGGTTCTCCTCCGCGATCCGCCGGGCGACGGGCGCCGTCTCGGCCACCCCGAAGGAGTAGCCGGAGCCGTTGACGCCGACGCACTCGCCGCCGGACTCGGTGACGCCCTCGGCGCACGTACGGGCCTCCACGGTCAGCCACGAGACCAGGACGTAGGTGCCGCAGCCGACGACTGCGGCCAGCACGCAGGTCACGATCCGCCGCAGCAGCGTGGCCCACAGGTTCTCGTACAGGCGGTCGGCGACTGTGCGCAGCATGGCCCTCAGCTCCCCTCTCCGATGTCGGCCGCGCACGAACAGGGCCGCAGCGGCTGCCTGTTGCGGGCGCGGCGCCCCCACCCCTCGGCCCGGTCGGTGAGCACGGGCGCGGCGCCGGCGTACTCACGGGCCAGCTCGCCCAGCAGCTTCACCATCCGGTCGGCGGCGGCGATGTCCGGCGGCCGGGTGCGCTCCGCGCACAGCCACACGGCGTGCAGCAGCTCGTCGAGCTGGCGCTCCAGCCGCCCGCCCTCGATGCGCGCCACCGCCATCCGCTCGTGCCGCTCGTCACGGCCGCCGGGCCAGGGCGCGTGCGCGAGCGCGAGCAGTTGGTCGCACCACTCCTCGGCGCCGACACCGCCCGCCGGGAACGTGGCGGCGAGATGGCGTACGGCGCTCTCCGGGCCGCCCGCTACCAGGTCGTGGTGGAGGGCGTGGGCCGCGGTGGTGCCGAAGCCGCGGTCGGGCGAGTCCGTACGGTCGCGGTAATGGGCGTGCAGCAGGCCGTGGTTGCGGCGCCAGTCGGCGCCGTCCTCCGGCGGTCCGTGCAGCCTGCTCATCAGCAGTTGACGGAGGCCGAAGTCGCCGATGAAGTGCCACTCGCACACCGGCCAGCCGCTCTCCCGCAGATACCGCCGCACCTCGTCCGCGGTCAACCCGCCCGCGATCTCCGCCAGTTCGGGGCTGCGCAGCAGGGCGCGGGCGCAGTCGCCGGTGTGTGCGACGGAGAGCTGGGTGAGGACGTCGAGCCAGCGCCCGGTGTGCGCGACGGGCAGGTTCTCGGGGGGCTGCCGCAGCACCAGTTCGGTCAGCAGGACGTCCCGTACGGGGTGGGGCTCGCCCTCGAACACGGCGTCCTCGTCGAGGAGTTCACGGTCGTTGTCCAGCTCCGGCAGCTCCCCCGCGGCCTCGACGAGCCGCTGCACCATCCTCGGACGGCGGCGGGAGAGCCGGAGGACGGCGCCCTGGGCGCGGCGCCGGCGCGTGGCCTCGGGTGCGCCGCCGGTGTGGCGCTGAAGCTGCTGCTGGATGTGCTCGGTGGTCAGCAGCGGCATCCGCAGCAGCAGTACGCCCTGGCC
Source organism: Streptomyces nanshensis (assembly GCF_001751255.1). Classification (GTDB taxonomy): domain Bacteria; phylum Actinomycetota; class Actinomycetes; order Streptomycetales; family Streptomycetaceae; genus Streptomyces; species Streptomyces nanshensis_A. The sequence goes on from NZ_LJGW01000389.1 coordinate 3,706, forward strand.
CGCGCGGCCGCGTGCGGGCAGCCGCCGCCAGGCGGGCGGCTCCTCGTGGTCGGGGCGGTAGCGGGCGAGCTCCTCGGAGCGGGGCTCGTCGGCGAGGAAGAGCGGCTCCGCCATGCGTTCGCTGGCGACGAGCACGGTGCCGTCGTGGTGGCCGTCGGCGCGGTCGCCGAGCGCCGACTCCAACAGGGCGCGTCCGACAGGCCAGTTGGCGTGCTGGAGCAGCACGGCGGGGCGGCCGACGCGGGTGAGCGTGGCGCCGAGTCCGCTGTAGGCGGCGTCCAGGTCCTCGCGCAGGGCGCGGAAGAGGAAGCCCTCCGCGAAGCGCCGTTCCTCCCCGTCCTGCTGGAACTCGTGGGCGAGCAGGCGCAGTCCGGTGGCGGCGCTGCCGGCGGCTCCGGGGTAGTCGCCGTAGGCGGCGCGTACCGGTTCGGCGCCGGTGCGCTCCAGCTTCTCCAGGAACTCCGTCAGCGCGGCGCCCACCAACGGCGCGGCCGCCGGTGCGACGACACCGGCCAGCGCGGAGAGATACCCCGTCAGTACATTGCGGGTGAAGCGGCCCAGGCCCCGGCCCCCTGCCCGGCCGGAGGCCAACAGCACGCGGTAGCGGGCCAGTTCCTGTTCCAGCTCGCGCCGCCGCAGTCGCTGGCCCGCCGCGACGGCGGCCATCCCGGCGAAGAACCGCGGCGTGGGCAGCGCGCCGCCGGGCCCCTCGAACTCGCTCATCCGCAGCGCGACGCCGTACATCGCCTCCGTCGCCGCCGAACGGCACGACGCCTGCCGGTCGGCCTCCTGGGCGTACTGGTCGTCCGCGCAGTCGACGTACGCGACGGGCACCTTCCGCCCGAACCGGTCCCGCAGCAGCTCCAGCAGCCGCTGCTTGCCCGTGCCGGGGCCGCCGGTGAGCAGCACCACGGGGAGGTCGGGCCCGTAGAGCGGCTTCTCGTCGCGGCCCCTGGCGTTGCGGCCCAGCAGTCTGGGGAAGAAGCCTCCGTCCTCGACGAGGCCCTCGAAGCCCAGTTCCCGGCTCATCCGGCCAACCCCCGTTGCCGTACGCGACCCGCCGCGCGGCGGGTGATCGTTGTTGCACGGAGCGTACTGGAGCGCGGTCGCGGAGGACATCAACTTTCATTCACGGGTGGGCACTTGGTGCGCGACGGCCGCGAGCGGCCGGGCGGCGGGCGAGCGGCGGCCTGTCGGCCGTCCGCCGTCGTGGTGCGCTCCGGCAGGCGGCCCGGCGACAATGACGCGGTGATGCCGAAGCCGGGACGAGGGAACGGACGGGCGCGGTGAAGGTACTGGTCGTCGGGGGCAGCGGCTTCCTGGGGGCCGAACTCGTACGCCAGGCGGCAGCGGCGGGCTGGGTGACGGCCGCGACGTACTGCTCCTCCCGGCCCGCCGCCGGTCCCGGAGTGTCCTGGCACCGGCTCGACCTCCGGGAGCCGGAGCGCATCGAGGAGGTCGTGGCCGCGGCCGCTCCCCGTGCCGTCGTCGACGTCACGAGCGGAGACGCCGACTGGGCGGTGACGGCCGACGGTTCAGCCCGCGTCGCGGCGGCGGCCGCCCGGCACGGCTGCCGGCTCGTGCATGTCTCCAGCGACGCGGTCTTCTCCGGCTCCCGGGTGCACTACGACGAGACCTGCCTGCCCGACCCGGTCACTCCGTACGGTGCCGCAAAGGCCGCCGCGGAGACCGCCGTTCGGATTCTGGCGCCGGACGCCGCGGTGGTGCGTGCGTACCTCGCTGATCGTCGGGCACGGCCGGTCGGCCCATGAGCGCCTGGTCCACGGTCTCGCCTCCGGCGCCCGGGACGGCGTCCTGTTCACCGACGACGTCCGGTGCCCGGTGCATGTCGCCGATCTGGCGTGCGCGCTGCGGGAGTTGGCGGCGGCCGGGCAGGGCAGGATGTTCCATCTGGCCGGAGCGGACGCCGTCAGCCGTCACGAGCTCGGCTGTCTCATCGCCCGCCGGGACGGACTCGACGCGGCCCGTCTGCCGGCCGGGCTCCGCGCCGGCGCCCGCCTGCCAGGCGCTCTCGACGTCCGGCTCGACGGAGACGCCTCCCGGAAGCGCCTCCGTACGCGGCTGCGCGGCGCCCGGGAGTTTCTCCGGGTCCGGTGAGACGGTGCCCGTACGCCGGGACTGGGGCGCCCGTACGCCCGGACGTGAGCCCCGACTGCCGTACGCCACAGGGCAGTTGACGCACGGCGGTCGGGGCTCGGGGCTCCCCCGGCGCGGGTCCGTCAGTCCGTGACCCGGTAGGTCGCCGTCAGCGGCAGGGTCCGGGAGGAGGGGCCGACGGCGATGCCGTAGTCGCCGGGGCTGACCCGGAAGCGGTCGGTGCGGGTGTCCCAGTACGAGAGCTGCTGCGGGTCGACCGAGAGCGTCACGCGCTTGCTCTCGCCCGGCTTCAGGCCGACCTTGCGGTAGCCGCCCAGCTCCCTCGGCGGGCTGTCCGCCTCCGAGTCCGGCTTGCCGACGTACACCTGGGCCGCCTCGGAGCCCGCGCGCTTCCCGGTGTTGGTGACGGTGAAAGACAGACGCACCGCGTCGCCGGTGCCGCCGGAGTCCTTCTCCAGGCGGAGACCTGAGTAGTCGAAGCCGCTGTAGGACAGGCCGTGCCCGAACGGGAAGAGGGGCTTGGTGTCCGTCGCGTCGTACCAGCGGTAGCCGACGTCGACGCCCTCCGAGTAGCGCACCGTGCCGCCCACGCCCGGGTACTGCTCCTTCGTGTGGGCGGGCACGTCCTCCTCGCGGGCGGGGAAGGTCTGCGGCAGCTTGCCCGAGGGGTTCACGTCTCCCCACAGCAGGCGTGCGGTGGCGGCGCCGCCGCGTGCGCCGGGATACCAGGTCTCCAGGACGCTCTTGACCCGCGGCAGCCACGGCATCAGCACCGGGCCTCCGGTCTGAAGCACCACGGACGTACGGGAGTTGGCCTCCGCGACCTTCTCGATCAGTTCGTCCTGGTTGCCGGGCAGGGACAAGTCGGCGCGGTCGCTGCCCTCTTCCTCCTTGTCGTGGGCGAAGACCAGTGCCACGTCAGCCGACTCGGCCGCCTCGGCGGCGCCGCGTACGTCGCCGCCGTCGTGGTAGGTGACGTGGGCGCCGGAGCCCGCGCGCCGCTTGACGGCCTCCAGCGCGGAGTCCTCCGAGAGCGGGTCGACCTTGCTGCTGCCGCCGCCCTGTGCGGAGTCGGCGGCGGCCGAGCCGATGACGGCGATCCGGGTGGTGGAGTCCTTCAGGGGCAGGGTCTCGTCGTCGTTCTTGAGCAGGACGGCGCTCTGTTCGGCGACGTGCTGTGCCGCGTCGTTCCCGGCCCGCTCGTCGATCGGGGACGTCGCCGTGCCGTCCCGCTCGAAGAGGCCGAAGCGGAAGAGGACGGTGAGGATCTCCCGTACGCGCTGGTCGACGTCGGCCTGGCTCGGGGCGCCGGCGCTCTGCGCGGCGCGGACCGTGAGCCGGTTGACGTGGAAGGCGAGGGGCAGTTCGACGTTGAGCCCGGCGGCGAGGTCCGAAGTGCGGTGTGTGGAGGGGTAGTCGGAGACCACGTAGCCGTCGAAGCCGAAGCGGGAGCGCAGCATGGTGCGCAGGGTGTGCTCGTTGGAGCAGGCGTAGACGGTGTTGACGCGGTTGTACGAGCACATCACCGAGCCCGGCCGACTCGCGCGCACGGCGAGGTCGAAGGGTTTGCCGTAGATCTCGTGCAGCGTGCGCTCGTCGACGTCCGCGGAGACCGTCATGCGGTCCGTCTCCTGGTTGTTGGCCATGTAGTGCTTGACGGTGGCGATGACGCCCTGCGACTGGATGCCCTGGGTGTCGGCGCCCGCCATGGTGCCGGCGAGATAGGGATCCTCGCTGTAGTACTCGAAGTTGCGGCCGTTGACGGGGACGCGCTGGACGTTGGTGCCCGGTCCGAAGACCTGCGACTGGCCGCGTGCGCGTGCCTCGCTGCCGACGGTGCGCCCGTAGCGCCGCGCCACCTCGGTGTCGAAGCTGGCGGCCTGTGCGACGGGGGCGGGCAGTGCGGTGGCCTTCTGCCCGTTGCGTACGCCCGCGGGCCCGTCGGTCATCGTCACCCCGGGGACGCCGAGGCGCGGTATCGGCGCGATGTAGCCGGTGGTCGGCACGGGCGAGCCGAGGGTGCCGTGCAGCATGCCGACCTTCTCGCCGAACGTCATGGCATTCAGCAGGAGTTCGGCGCGCTCTTCGGGGCTGCGGGATCTGTCGGTCCACGGACGGTCCTGCTCCGCGTCCGCCGAGGCGGCCGACGCGGTGGCCTGTCCGAGGGAAAGGGGGCCGGGGCCCGGAACGGTCAGTGCGGCGCAGAACACCAAGGTCGTCGCGACCCTCATCAAGGGCCGGGGAGCTCCCATCACCTCAGCACGTCCTCTCTGCCTGCTCAGCGGCTTCACAGACGACTGACTGATATGCACATGTCGGACCCTGTAGTAATCCCCAAGTACGGTGCGGGAAATGCGACTTGGGAACCCGGGCGGCCGTTGCGCCCCGGGGCTCGCGGACCCGTCCGTGGGACGTGCGCAGCGTCCGCCACCGGCGGGTTCGGCGGACGCGCCCGGCCGCTCCTCCCGCGCACCGTCCACGACCTCTCCGCAGCTCCTTCGCGGTTCCCCCGCCGGTCCTGCGCGACTCGTCCGCGGATCCTCCGCACGGCAGGCGGCCGCACCAAGACCGGAGTCCCAACTTCCGGGTTGCCGGGGGGAGTTGGGGCGGCGGGCAGTACGGTTCCGGAATGCGCATCGTCTCCCTGCTCCCCGCCGCCACGGACATCGTGGCCGAACTCGGCCTGGCCGGCGCCCTCGTGGGCCGTACGCACGAGTGCGACTGGCCGCCCGGCGCCGTGGCGGACGTCCCCGTCGTCACCTCCGCCGGACTCGACGCGGACCGCATGAGCAGCAGGGAGATCTCCCAGGCCGTCGGCGGGGCCCGGCACGGCGGCTCGTCGCTGTACGCACTCGACGCGGCGAAGCTGGCCGAACTCGCCCCGGACGTCGTGCTGACGCAGGAACTGTGCGAGGTGTGCGCGGTCTCCTACAGCAGCGTCGTCGGCGCGGTCCGCAGCCGGGAGGGCGGACCCACCGTGCTGAGCCTGGAGCCGCGCACGCTGACGGACGTGCTCGACTGCGTCGAGCGCGTGGCCGGGGAACTCGGCGTACCGCTGGAGGGCTCACGCCGTACGGCCGCCCTGCGCGAACGCCTGGAGCACGTACGCAAGTCGGTCTCGGGACTGCCCCGTCCCACGGTGGCGGCCATCGAGTGGCTGGATCCGCTGTGGCCCGCGGGCCACTGGGTCCCGGAGCAGATACGGGCGGCAGGCGGCCAGGCGCTGCTGGCCGAGCCGGGCGAGCACACCGAACCGGTCGACTGGGAGACGGTACGGGCCGCGCAGCCCGAGGTGCTGGTGCTGATGCCGTGCGGTCTGACGCCCGAACGCACCGAGGACGAGGTCGAGTTGCTCACGAAGCTGCCGGGCTGGGCGGAGCTGCCCGCGGTACGCACGGGCCGGGTGTGGGTGGTGGACGGACCCGCGTACTTCAACCGGCCCGGGCCGCGCGTCGTGCGGGGCGCGGAGATCCTCGCGCACGTCCTGCACGGGGTCACCACGGGGGCCGCGATCACCGCGGAGGAGGCACGGCCCGCGGGCGTGTAAGGCACCGGCGTGTGAGGCGGCGTACGGAGAGGGCAGCGAAAGGCGGAGAGCGAACGGCCGTCAGGCCGTGCGGGCGTCAGGCCGTGCGGGCGTCAGCCGTTGTCGCCGCCGAGCAGGCCGCCGAGGATGCCGCCCAGCAGACCGCCGGAGTCGCCGCCGTCCGAACCACCGCTGTCCGAACCGCCGTCGCCCGAGCCTCCGTTGTCCGAGCCGCCGTCGCCCTGGGTGTCGCCGCCGGACGTGCCGCCCTGGTCGCCGCCCGACGTACCGCCGCCGTCGGAACCGCCGCCGGACTCCTCACCGGCGGGCGGTGAGGAGTCCTCGCCGGACGGCGACGGGCTGCCGGATCCCTTGCCGCCGCCCGAGGGTCCGTGCCCTCGGCCGTTCCCCGGCACGGTCCCGTCGGGGCTCTTGTGCGAACCCGGGCCCGCCGCCGGGGAGTCGGAGCCGGACGGCGAGTCGCCGGAAGAGGGCGAGCGTGAGCCGTCCATGGGCTGGGGCGGCGCGTGGTCCCAGCCGCTCGTGGCCGGGACGGGCGGCTTGTCGTGGTGCTGCCCTGCCTCGTCCCAGTCGTTCGAGCCGACGGTGAACGCGACGACCCCGAGCGTCACCGCCGTGACGGCGCCGCCGACGAGGACGCCCTTCCGGGAGCCGCGCACACGCGAGCGCACGGCGGCCTTCTCCTCCGAGTCGGCCTCGTCGGCGCTGCGTTCGCCCGTACCGGCATCGGCGCCCGTCCCCGTAGCGGTGCCGGCGGCGACCGTGGGCTGCGGATCCGGATCCGGCTCCGCAGCCGCGTCCGTGCCGGCGTCACCGCTCGTGTCGGTGTCCTCGTCCGTGTCGGTGTCCTCGCCGGCGGCTGCGTCGCCGGGATCCGCGTCCGGGCCCTTGCCCGGGTCGGGGACCGGCCGGTCCCTGTGGTTCTTCGTCCGCCGGGAGACGGCCTTGAGCGCGCTCGGCTTGAGCGCGTCGAAGACCGCGTCGACCTCTTCCGCTGCGGCGAGCACACATGAGCACGCCGCGGTGCCGTCCGAACCGGCCGGCGCCCCGCACTGGGAGCACTCCTGCGCTGCCATGGGACTCCTTCTCGGGGAACGGCGGACACGCTGCTGTCAGACGAACGGTAGCCAGATACTCGTACGTATGTCCGGTGATTGACGGTTCCCGAATCGAAAGTCCCGGTGAACTGTTGCCGCGCAGGTCACACATGCCGTGGGACCGCTTCAAGCGGAGGCGGCACCTCCATCCCGGAGGCGCCCTCGGCGCCGTCGCGACCGCTCCCCCGGCTCGTCCTCAATACCCCTTCACCTCGGGCCACTTCAGCTCGAAGCCCTGGCGCAGCAGTGCGTCCTGGAAGTCCTCCAGCAGCGCGGGCGCACCGTGCACCTGGTGCGGCCGCAGACCGTGCAACAGACAGTGCGCCGCCAGCGCTCCCGCCGCCTCGCCGACGTTCCACTCCACGGGGTGGAGCCGGTAGCAGCCGGTGGTGATGTGGGTCGTGCCGATGTTCTTCGCGGCGGGCAGCAGATTCCGCATCCGTACGGGCAGCAGCGCGCCGAGCGGGATACGGAACGGCAGGCTGCCCACGTCGATATAGCCGTCGCCGCCGGTGGAGGGGTGCAGATCGATGCGGTAGCTGCCGATGCCCACGGAGTCGGTGTACGGGGTCGCGCCGTGCTCTCCGCGTACCGCGAGCGACACGTCGTTCTCGGTGACGGTGGTGACGGCCCGGATGCGCCGGGCCTCGCGGATGTAGGGCGCCATGGCCAGACCGTCGCGGGTCCCGGTGATGTCGGGGCGCAGCCGCAGCCCCGGGAAGCCGGTGCCGCCGTCGCCGCGGGGCGCCTCCGTCCGCATCCAGTGCAGCAGGCTCAGGGAGAGCTGCCGTGCCGCCTCGGTGTGGCGGGCCGCCTCCTCCGCGCCGACGTCGACGACGTTGCCCAGCCAGTAGTCGTTCATCGGCCAGTTGACGAGGGTGACGTCGGAGTCGAAGGCGCCCGGCAGATGCCGAGAGCGGCTGAGGATGCGGCGGAAGAGCCACAGCGGCTTGTCGCCGCGCTCCGTGTCGCGGCCGGCGGGAAGGGGACCGTCCGGTTCGTCGGGGTTGGGGTCGAAGGTGCGCCGCAGGGGACGCAGGGTGTCCGGCTCGGGCGCCGTCCAGTCCAGGAGCGGGCCGGGCCAGAAGTCCGGCCGGTAGTCGCGCCAGAAGGCGTAGTCGGCGGGCGGGTCGGTCACATGGTCCTCGCCGTCCCGGTGTTCGAGCGCGAAGCAGACCGTGACGCCCTGCATGTTGGCGGGGTCGGCGACGGCGGGCGCCGACGGTTCGCCGTACGTCTCGCGGCTCTCGGCGCCCGTGACGTACTCGGCGCCCGTGAGCGGCAGCAGATCGCCGCCCTCGGTGGCGTCGAGGACGTAGTCGGCGGCGACGGTGACGCTCTCGCCGCTCGCACTCTCGCGCAGTTCGACGGCCCGTACGGTGTCGCCGTCGGTGTGCGCCGCCACCGGTGCGTGGCCGAGCAGTACGGTCAGCCGGCCGGAGGCCCGGTGCGGGGCGAGCATGGCCTCGATGACGGCCAGGGCGACCCTCGGTTCGTGGCACAGCCGGCTCACGCGTCCGGCGCCGGGGTTGAGGTGGCGGTCGGCGCGCGCGGCGGCGGTCAGGGGGTAGTGGCGCCGGTAGTAGTCGCGCACGCCCTCCCGCCACCGCCGGTAAGACGCGGTGCAGCCGAACTGCTCGATCCACGGGTGCTCGTCGGGCGGCACCGCCTGGCTCGTCGCCTGCCCGCCGAGCCAGGCGGTCGGTTCGCTGAGCACGGCGGTGCGGCCGGTGCGGCACACGGCGAGGGCGGCGGCCACTCCGCCGAGTCCGCCGCCGACGACGAGGACGTCGGCGCGCGCCTCGGTGGTGCCCACTGTCACGGCCTCGGTCACGGCCTCGGTCACGGTCGCTGCCTTTCCGGTCGGGCCTCTGGGACGAGGTCGGGCGGCGCCTCGTACGGCCGTGCGTACGGCGGGAGTTCGGTGCGGCGGGCCGGGCGCGGCGGTCGGGCGGACCGTCTCCGGCGTGGGACGGCGCAGCCCGTCGGCTCCTGCTCAGCGGGCGGTGACGAGCCTCGCCGCCGGAAACGGAACGCGTCAACCCCCGGTCGCGGACGGGCCGTACGGTGCGCCACGCAGGCGTACGGCCCGGAAACCGGACGCTCCCGGAGACGCACTGCGGAGCGCTCGCCCCGGCTCCCCCGGGCGCCGCCGAGTCCACCTTCCCGCAGTGCATCGGTACTTGAGCGTGCCCCGCTCCGACCCGCGCTTCCGCCCGTCGACCGTCCGGCCTCACCGCAGGCGCCAGAGCTGGTCCTCTGTCCCGGTGTCGGTGTGCTGGACGACGGGTGCGCTGTCCGCGGTGGACATGCCCTCGACGGCGAGCACCCTGCCCGTACGGACGTTGGCGATCCGGAACCAGTCCTCCGCGTCGCCCAGGATCCGCCAGAGCACGGCGTGTTCGTCCGCGGAGGCGTCGGCCGCGAACTGCACGACGGGAGCACCGTCGCCGTCGGAGCCGTCGCGGACGCCGAGGATCCGGCCGCTGTGGCCGTTGCGCAGCACGAACGTCCCGTGCGGATCCGGCTCGCCGCGTGTACCGGCGGTGCCGTCGCGCGGGAGGAGCTGCCAGGCGTGGTCGCCGGTGCCGGTGTCCGCGAACTGCACGGCCCTGCCGCCCACGTCGATCGACATCCCGTCGACCGCCAGGACCTTTCCGCTGTGCCGGTTGTGCACGCGGCGGTACGGCTCCTCCGGGCGCCACTCGCGGCCGTCCGGGGCCACCCGGGGAAACGCGGTGATCCGCAGCCGTGCCGCGCCCATCGGGACGAGCGTGACGCGTTCCTCGGGGCCGTCGCCGCGTACGGGGCCGGGCCGCAGCGGCGTCACGACGTGCTCGTCGTCGGCACGCCAGGCGTCGATGCGCCATGCGGGCGCGGTGATCCGCAGCGGGACGCTTTCCGGCGTGAAGGGGTTGGCGGGCACCTCGCCGGGTCCGCGCGTGCGCCGCACCCGCAGCCCGTCGGCCGAACTGCCTCCGCTGCCGGGCCCGTTGACGCCGTCCGTACGGCCGGTCCCCTCCGGTTCCAGCGCCAGCCCGTAGTTCCAGGGCGTCGTGGCGTGCACCGTGTGTGCGGGGAAGACCTCCGGGTCTCCCTCGCCCTCGAAGGGCTCCCAGCGTTCGCCGATGCGCAGCGCGTACGACAGCGGCCCCCGGTCGACGCCGACCGCTCCGCTCGCCTCCCACGTCCGTACGGTCGTGCGCTGCGGCAGCCGCAGTTCGACGGTGTCGCCGTCCGACCAGGTGCGCTCCACGGTGGTGAACGCGGGCCCGGGCGGCGCCTGTCGAGCCCGTCCGGCGACATGCAACTCGGGCTCCTCGCACCAGGCCGGTATGCGCAGCCGCAGCGGGAAGGCGACCGGAGCGGGGACGGACACACGCAGCGTCACGGTCTCCCCGAACGGATAGTCCGTCTCCTCGTGGACGGTGACGGCGGTGCCGTCGGCGACCGTCGCGGTGACCGTGCTGGGCGCGTACATCGCCGCGGCCAGGCCACGGTCGGGCGTCGCCAGCCACAGCTCCTCGGTGAGATACGGCCAGCCCATGCCGTAGTTGTGCGGACAGCAGCGGTAGTCGTCGACGCCCGCGTGGTAAGCGAGCATGGCGAAGCCGTTCTGGAACTGGCCCTGTGTCTTGGTCACATCGTCCAGGTCGACGCTGTTGGCGCAGGTGATGTAGTGAACCGCCCTGCCCTGCGGATCGAGCGCGGCGGGCAGCGAGTTGAACGCCAGCTCCTCGCACCGGTCGGCCCACAGCGGGTCGCCGGTGATCCGGGTGAGCAGCTCGTGGCTGGCCATGAACTCCACGATTCCGCACGTCTCGAAGCCCTGCCGGGGATCGCCGAAGCCCTCACGGCGGTTCTCGTCCCCGGCGAATCCGCCGCCGGGGAACTGTCCGTACGAGGCCGTCAGCCGCTCGTAGTTCCGGTACGCGGCCCGGGTGCCGGACGGGTCGCCGGAGCGCAGCGCGTACTGGGCGGGTTCGCGGAAGCCCTGCGCGAGGTTGACGTTGTGCTCCGTCGGCGGCTGTTCGCCGCTCCAGTCGGCGCCGTGGCGGTGCATCAGATCGCACAGCGTCAGCAGATGCTTCGCGCGGGTGCGCCCGTAGAGCCACATGGCCACGTCCAGGCCGTCGCCCCAGCGGAAGGAGACCCAGCTCGTGCCGAAGGCGGTGGGGCCCTGCGCCGCCATGAAGCGTGTGAAGCGGCCGAGGAACGGCACGATCCGTGCGTCGTGCGTGTACTCCTCCCAGGTGCGCAGCGCCATCATCAGCGGCAGATACGGCCAGAAGTCGGGCCCGCCGTCGAGCTGGGTGCGCAGCCGGGCCGGTCCGAAGAAGCCGTCGTCCTGCTGGGTGGCGAGGATCGCGTCGATCCAGCGGCGGCTCTCGGCGAGGGCCGTGCGGTCCCCGGTGGCGATCGCCAGCGGTACGTAGCCGCGCAGCCAGTACGTCACCTCCTCCCAGCCCTCGTTCTCGGGGTGTGTCCAGCCGCTGGAGGCGAAGTCGAGGAAGTGGGAGACGCGTGCGTACTGGCCGCACAGACCGTCCAGTTGGAGCGCGAGCTGACCGGCGAGCCAGCCGTGTGCGCGGACGGAACCGGGCGGCAGCCGCTGGAAGGCGGTGGGCGCGAGCGGTGCGGGGAGCGGGCGGTGGAGTCCGCCGCGTGCGGGTCTCGCGTGGGCGGACGCGGGCGTGGTCAGGCCGGCGAAGCGGGAGCCGGCGCCGGCCAGCGCGCCGCCGGCGAGGAGGACATCGCGCCGGGAGAGGGGCATGCGGTGCTCCTTCGGGGACGTCGTGGAGCAGGGCGGGAGCCGCCATGTGGCGGGAACGGCAAGGGAATTGGGCGGTGAGGACGGCGGGAGGGCGGGGTCCGGCGGCCGTACGGGACGGCCCGGGGTGCCGTCGGGCACCCGGAGCCGTCCCGCCGATACCGTCGCAACTACCGTCGGGTCAGCGCCGTTTCTCGCAGCTCAGGCTGGAGTCGGCGACGCCCTTCAGCAGGGCCTCGTGCGCCGCGGCGAGGCGGCCCGCGTCGGCCTTGGCGACCTTGCGGTCATAGGTCAGCAGACCGTTCAACTCCCCTTCCAGGTCGGTGATCTGGGTGTAGACGGCGCCGCTGCTGCCCTCGCAGGCGGCGAACTGCTCGATGTCCTTCAGCTTGGCGAGGTACTCGTCGGTGAACTTCTCCTTCTCCACGCCGACATAGGTGTGCCGTACGGGCCACGCATGGCCGGGCACGGCCAGTCCGAGGCCGCCGTACTCGCCGCTGACGACGGCCCGTTCGCCGTCCGGCTCGGGCAACTGCGCCCCCGGGTAGCCGTGCGCGTCGGAGATGTCGCCGTTGCCGCCGTCGACCGCGCCGCAGCAGTTGTGGCCGCTCATGTTGTTCACCAGACGCGTGGGGTCGAGCCCCTTGGCGTAGTCGGCGATACGGGCCTGGTCGTACTGGCCCCAGCCCTCGTTGAACGTGACCCACATGATCACCGACGGATGGCTGTCGTGTTGCGTGATCATCTGCTGCATCTCGTGCTCGAACTGCTCACGCGCGGGCCCGTCCGGTGTGCGGTCCGAGCGCATCGAAGGCATGTCCTGCCACACCAGCAGGCCCAGCCGGTCGGCGTGGTAGAACCAGCGGTCCGGTTCGACCTTGATGTGCTTGCGCACCGAGTTGAAGCCCAGCTTCTTGTGCGCCTCCAGGTCGTAGGCGAGGGCCTCGTCGGTGGGCGCGGTGTAGAGGCCGTCCGGCCAGAAGCCCTGGTCGAGGGTGGCCATGGAGAAGACGGGCTTGCCGTTGAGCACCATGTGCGGGCGGCCGTCGACGGTCTTCACCGCGATCTCCCGCATGCCGAAGTAGCTCTCGACGGTGTCGGCCGAATCCCCCTCCCCCACCGTGACCTTGAGGGTGTAGAGGTGCGGGTCGTCGGGCGACCACAGCTTCGGATCGGGCACGGGTACGTCGAAGGGGGTCGCGCCGCTGCCGGTGGCCCGGCCGACCTCCCGCGGCTCGCCCTTCGTGCCGCCGGCGCCGTGCTTGCCGTGCTTCCCGTCCTTGCCGTCCTTGCCGGGTGCCTTGTCGTACGCGACGGCCGTGACCGGTACGCCGTCCGGCACCCCGCGCGCGGTGACGGAGACCTGCTCGCCCGAGACGTCCGGCGTCGTCTTGACGTCGGTGGTGTGCTCGGCGGCGACGGGCTCCATCCAGACCGTCTGCCAGATGCCGGAGGACGGGGTGTACCAGATGCCCTCCGGGTCCAGGCGCTGCTTGCCCACGGGCGGGTTCGCGCCGACGGGCGCATCGGTCGGGTCGTGGACGCCGACGACGAGTTCCTGCTTGCCGCCCGGCTTCAGGGCGTCGGTGACGTCCACGGTGAAGCGGTCGTAGCCGCCCTTGTGCCCGCCGACCTTCTCGCCGTTGACGTAGACCGCGGCCTGCCAGTCGACGGCGTCGAAGTTGAGGTGGAGGCGCTTGCCGGAGCCCACGTCCCAGCCCTCGGGAACCGTGAACGACCGCTTGTACCACATGCGTTCCTCGTGCCGCTGGACCCCGGAGAGCTTCGACTCGACGGGATAGGGCACGAGGATCTTCTCGTCCAGCGGGCGGTCGTCGCCGACGGGCGGCTGCTCGCCCTCCTCGGCTCCGGCGAACTGCCAGGTGCCGTTGAGGTTGCGCCACTGGTCGCGCTTGAGCTGCGGACGCGGGTATTCGGGCAGCGCGTTGTCCGGGCCGACCTCGTCGCCCCACTCCGTGCTGAGCTGGTACGTGGAGTCGTTGCCGCCCGAGGTCCAGAAGCCGCCGACCTGTTCGCCGCCGGCACCGGCGAGTCCGCCCTCGCCGTCGTACCGCACATCGGCGATGCCGCCCTGTCCGACGACGGGTTCCGGCAGCGAGACCGTCAGCCGGTGGTCGTCGCCGGGCTTCAACCGGGCCTCGCCCAGGGGCCATTCGGCGCCGCCGATGACCGCGTCCAGATGCTCGCGGAAGGCGGCGGGCGGCTCGGCGAGGCGCTGCGCGAAGGCCATCTCCAGGGTGCGGCCGGTGGGTCCGACGCGTACCTCGGCGGGTCCGTCGTAGTCGAAGTCGTCGGGCGGAGTGAACGCGGACTGCGGCACGGCCTCCTTCTCGCCGCCGGGCGGCGTCCAGCGCACATGCAGGTTCGAGCCGCCGTCCTCCTCGAAGTACTCGACCTTCACGGAGTGCCGTGTGCCCTCGGTCAGTCGGACCGGCTCGGAGCTCTGCTCCTTGTCCCAGTCGGCCACCCAGTGGTCGATGACGAGGTCGCCGTCGATCCACATGCGGAAGCCGTTGTCGCCGGTGATGTGGAAGGTGTGGGCGCCGCTGCTGCGGGGCGTGATCGTCCCCGTCCAGCGCACGCTGGCGTGGTCGGCCTGTCCGGAGCGCTCCTTCAGGCGCGGCTCCAGGTCGTCGAAGTCGAGCGAGGGGTCGAAGGCGGTGGCCTCCAGGGTGCCGAAGTCATGGGCGCCGGGGGCCGATTGGGTCCAGTACTCGCCCTTGAGCCCGTGCACCTGCGGCGGCGCCGGGTCGGGCTGCGCGGCGCTCGCGGGCTGCGCGGGACCCAGCGAGGCCGCGAGGAGGACGAGGAAGGCGAAGGCGGCGGCAGCGGCCGCCGGCCAGGTGTGTGCGCGTCTCACGGGACCTCCGGATGAGGTGTGCAGGAGATGGTTGCGGCACTGCCCTTGGTGCTGTCCGTCTTGTATAACGTTGGAAACACGGGGCGTTGGCATGACAGCACGCCCGCTCCTCCCTGTCCAGATCTCGTGACGGCGGCGGAGGCGGAGCAGCGGGAACACGGCGGGCCCGAGGCGGGGCGACGATGAGGACGGGCGCGGCGCGGACGCCGAACACGCCGCGGACGCCGAACACGGCGCGGACGAGACGCAGTCGAGATGCAGACCGAGGACGAGGAGCGCAGGGTGAGGGTGAGTCTCAAGGACGTCGCGGAACTTGCCGGGGTGTCGGTCAAGACCGTCTCCAACGTGGTGAACAAGTACCAGCACGTCACCCCGGCCACCCGGGAGAAGGTCCAGCGCGCCATCGACGACCTCGACTACCGGCCCAACCTCACCGCCCGCCATCTGCGCAAGGGCCGTACGGGGATCATCGCGCTGGCGCTGCCCGAGCTGGGCAACCCGTACTTCGCCGAACTCGCCGGAGCCGTGATCGACGCCGCCGGCGAGCACGACTACACCGTCCTGCTGGACCACACCCAGGGCAGCCGCGAGCGCGAACTCCTCGTCACCCAGGGCTTCCGGGCCCGCGTCATCGACGGGCTGATCCTCAACCCGCTGGAGCTGGAGGCGGAGGACCTGGCGGCGCGCACCGACACCGCGCCGCTGGTGCTGATCGGCGAGCGCCGCTACGACCTGCCCTACGACCACATCGCCATCGACAACATCGCGGCGGCCCGTACGGCGGTGAGTCATCTGCTGGACCGGGGGCGCCGCCGCATCGCCTTCCTCGGGGCGCGCGGCGACCGCGCGAGCCAGCCCGCCCATCTGCGACTGCTGGGCTGGCGCACGGAGTTGGCGGCGCGCGGCGTGCCCGCCGACGAGACGCTCGTGGCGCCGGTGGAGGGCTGGGACCGCGCGGACGGCGCCGCCGCGATGGCGGCGCTGCTGGACGCGGGCCACCGCCCCGACGCGGTGTTCGCGTACAACGACCTGATCGCGATCGGCGCGATGCGGGTGATGTCGGAGCGGGGGCTGCGGGTGCCGGAGGACGTCGCGGTGGTCGGCTTCGACGATCTGACGGAGGGACGGTACGGAGCGGTGACGCTGACGACCGTGGCACCGGACAAGCAGGCGATAGCGCGGCTGGCCGTGGAGTCGATCGTGGGACGTCTGGAGGAGCCCAAGACGCCGGGCGGCGCGGACGGTTCGGATCCCGGCGGCCGTGCCCGTCACGGCGACGCGGGCCCGGCGGGCGACGGCGCCGGGAACGGCGAAGGGGGCGCCGAGAACGGCGAGGGCGCGGTGGTGCCCCGTCAACTCCAGCCCGGATTCACGCTGGTGGAGCGGGAGAGCACGCTCGGCCGGAGCCCGGCGCACTGACGCAGCCGGCCCGGCCCGGCACACCGACGGGCCACCGCACGCCCGGCCGTTCTCCGCGCTCTCCGCACCGCCCGCCGCATGTACGGGCCGCCCCCGCCGCCGTACCGTACGGCCCGCGTCGCACCCCAACGACCGCCTAGTACGGACCAGTTCACGCGCGCACTGTTTACAGCGTCCTTCCAACGATATAAAAACTGAGCGTCACGCCGTCTGCACAAGAGACACCGTGGGGGTTCCCATGCAGCAGGTCGCAAGACGCCTCACCGCCGCCGCTCTCCTCGCCGCGCTCGCCCTGGCCACGGGCTGCGCCAAGTCCGAGGACGACGCCGACTCCTCGAAGGCGGGGTCGGGCGACGGCGGCGGGCAGGTCGCCGCCGAGCCCACGAAGGGCGCCGAGACCTGCACCGCGGGCCGGTACGGCGCGAAGAAGCTGGACTTGAAGAAGGCCACCGTCGGCTTCTCCCAGTCCGAGAAGGAGGCCAACCCCTTCCGGATCGCCGAGACCGCCTCGATCAAGGCGGAGGCGAAGAAGCGCGGGGTGAAGCTGCTGACGGCCAACGCGCAGTCGCAGTTCTCCAAGCAGATCAGCGATGTGCAGGACCTCATCTCCAAGGGCGCGGATCTGCTCGTCATCGCGCCGCTCAACTCCGACGGCTGGGAGCCGGTGCTCAAGCAGGCCGCCGCGAAGAAGATCCCGATCGTCACCGTCGACCGGCAGATCAACGCCACGGCGTGCAAGGACTATGTGAGCTTCATCGGCTCGGACTTCGTGGAGCAGGGCCGCCGCGCCGCCGACCGGATGATCAAGGCCACGGGCGGCAAGGGCGAGGTCGCCGTGCTGCTCGGCGCGCCCGGCAACAACGTCACCACCGAGCGCACCAAGGGCTTCCGTGACCGCGTCAAGCAGAAGGCGCCGGGGCTGAAGATCGTCTTCCAGCAGACCGGCGAGTTCGCCCGTGAGAAGGGCCAGCAGGTCACCGAGCAGCTCATCCAGTCCAAGCCCGACATCGACGGGATCTACGCCGAGAACGACGAGATGGGCCTGGGCGCCGTCAACGCCCTGAAGAGCGCGGGCAAGAAGGCCGGCGTGGTGAAGATCGTGACGGTGGACGGCACCCGCAAGGCGGTGCAGGGCGTCGTCGACGACTGGATCCACGGCGTCATCGAGTCCAACCCGCGGTTCGGCCCGCTCGCCTTCTCCACGCTCGACGACTTCACCCAGGGCAAGAAGGTCGGCCAGTCCATCGTCATCAAGGACGGCGCCTACACCCCGGCGAACGCCGAGCGGGACCTGAGCAAGGCGTTCTGATGGCGGCGTACGCGCTCTCCACGCGCGGGCTGACCAAGCGCTTCCCCGGTGTACTCGCCCTGGACGGCGTCGACTTCGGCGTACGTCCGGGCGAGGTGCACGCGCTCATCGGTGAGAACGGCGCGGGCAAGTCCACGCTGATCAAGGTGCTGACGGGCGTGTACGCGCCGGACGAGGGCGAGGTGCTGCACGGCGGCGAGCCGGTGTCGTTCGGCACGCCGCTCGCCGCCCAGCGGGCGGGGATCTCCACGATCTACCAGGAGGTCAATCTCGTCCCGCTGATGAGCGTCGCCCGCAATCTCTTCCTCGGCAGGGAGCCGCGCGGACGGCTGGGTCTGATCGACTTCGCCCGGATGCACCGGGAGAGCGAGCGGACGCTGCGCGAGTACGGCGTGCACACGGACGTACGCCGCCCGCTGGGCGAACTCGGCGTCGGCGCCCAGCAGATGGTCGCCCTCGCACGGGCCGTCTCCGTCGACGCGCGCGTCGTGGTGATGGACGAGCCGACGTCGTCGCTGGAGCCGCGCGAGGTCGAGACGCTCTTCGGCGTCATCCGGCGGCTGCGCGCGGACGGTGTCGCCGTGGTCTACGTCAGCCACCGGCTGGACGAGCTGTACGAGGTGTGCGACGCGGTCACGGTGCTGCGGGACGGACGCGTCGTCCACACCGGCCCGCTGAAGGGCCTGGAGCGGCTGAAGCTGGTGTCGCTGATGCTCGGGCGGGAGATCGGCGAGGTACGGGCCGAGGGCACCACCAAGTTCGGCGGCGACCATGAGGCGGCCTCCGCCGAGCCGGTGCTGAAGGCCGAGGGGCTCCGCGTCCCGCACCAGTTGCACGGGGTGTCCTTCGCGGTGCGCCCCGGCGAAGTCCTCGGTCTGGGCGGGCTGTTGGGCTCGGGCCGTACCGAGACCGCCAAGGCCGTCGCCGGTGCGCTGACGCCGAGCGCGGGACGGGTCACGGTGGCCGGGTCCCCGGTACGTACGGGCTCCCCGGGCGCGGCCGTACGGGCGGGGATCTCGCTGCTGCCGGAGGACCGCAAGAGCGAGGGCGTCGTGCCGGGTCTGTCGGTGCGGGAGAACATCGCGCTGGCGGTGCTGCCCCGGCTCTCCCGTGCCGGGCTGGTCTCGGAGGCGCGGATCGACGCGCTGGTGCGTACGTTCATGGACCGGCTGCGCATCAAGGCGTCCTCGCCGCACCAGAAGGCGGGCGAACTGTCCGGCGGCAACCAGCAGAAGGTGCTGCTCGCCCGCTGGCTGGCGACCGAGCCGCGGGTGCTGCTGCTGGACGAGCCCACGCGCGGCATCGACGTCGGCGCCAAGGCCGAAGTGCAGCGGCTCGTGGACGAGTTGGCGGCGGACGGCCTGGGCGTGCTGCTGATCTCCTCCGATCTGGAGGAGCTGATCGAGGGCTCAGACCGGGTGGTGGTGCTGCGGGACGGCGCCGTCGTCGGGGAGCTGACCGGGGACGACGTCACCGAGGACCGGCTGATGGAGGCCATCGCCGCGGCGGCCGAGGAGGAACCCGTCACGGAGGTCCCGGCCGCGTCGGTGCCGGCCACGTCGGAGGACGAGGGTGCCCCGGACGTCACGCCGGAGGGCGGCGGTTCGCCCGCCGGTCAACTCACCCCGCACGACGGGGAGTCGGCGGCACCTGACCCGCTCTCCGCGCCGCAGGAGCGGAAGGAGACGCCCCATGGCTGAGGCCACCGCCCTCACCCGTACCGCGCCCGACCGCTCCGCCGTCTACGCCTGGCTCCAGGCGTACGGCGTCTACGCGGGCGTCGCGGTGCTGCTGCTGTTCAACGTCGCCTTCACCGACCACTTCCTCTCCGCGGAGAACTTCCGTACGCAGGCCGTGCAGGTCGCCCCGATCCTCATCGTGGCGCTGGGCATGGCACTGGCCATCGGCTCGGAGGGCATCGACCTGTCGGTGGGCTCCGTGATGGCGCTCTCCACTTCCCTGGTGGCGCTCTACCTGGGCTGGGGCCCGTGGACGGCGCTGGCGGCGGCCGTGCTCGGCGGCGTCGCCGTCGGTCTGGTCAACGGCTCGCTGATCGCGTTCGTCGGGGTGCAGCCCATCGTGGCCACGCTGGCGCTGATGGTCGGCGGCCGGGGTCTGGCGCTGGTGCTGGTGCCGCAGTTGGAGGACGTACGGGATCCGGGGATGCGGAACCTGGGCTCGGGAGATCTGCTGGGCGTGCCGTATCCGGTGCTCGTCACGGTGGCCCTGGTGGTGCTGGTGGCCTTCACGGTGCGCCGTACGACCTTCGGCAGACAGCTTCTGGCGATCGGCGACAGCCGTCCCGCCGCCCGGCTGGCCGGACTCCCCGTGCGGCGCGTGCTGTTGTGCGTCTACGCCGCGTCCGGGGTGCTGGCGGCGGTCGCCGGGTTCCTGGCGACGGCGCGGCTTCAGGCCAGCGACCCCACGTCCCTGGGCACGCTGATGGAGCTGTCGGCGATCACGGCGGTCGTGGTGGGCGGCACCCCGCTCAGCGGCGGACGGGTGCGCATCGGCGGCACCGTCGCCGGCGCGGTGCTCATCCAGTTGCTGACGGCCACGCTCATCAAGCACGATCTGCCGCCCTCCTGGACGCAGATCGCGCAGGCCGTCGTCATCGTGCTCGCGGTCTACGCGGCACGCGAGAGGGGGAAGCGATGAGTGACACGAACACGCGTCACCACGGCACCCGTCCCGCGGACGCGAACGCGGGCGGCTCCGCGGACGGTTCGGCGGACACGCATGGACGGGACGCCGAGCAGGCCCCTCCCACGGGCCACGGCCACGTGCCGGGGCAGGCCGCCTCGTCCGGCCCCGTACGGTCCCGTCCGCGCGCCGAGCGCGTCAGCGCGTTCGCCCAACGGCACGGCGCGCTGGTCGCGTTGGTGCTCACCGCGGCGGTCTCGGCGCTGTCCTTCGACTCCTTCGCCGACCCGGGCAATCTGCAGAACATCGCCGTCTCCGCGGCGTTCCTCGCGATCGTCGCGCTCGGCATGACGTTCGTGATCGTCTCCGGCGGCATCGATCTGTCGGTCGGCTCCGTCTTCGCGCTGGGCGGCGTGCTCGCCGCATGGGGCTCGCGGCACGGACCGCTCGTCGCGCTGCTGCTGGCCCTCACGGTGTGCGGCGGGATCGGTCTGGTCAACGGCCTGCTGATCGCCCGCGCGCGGCTGGCGCCGTTCATCGTCACGCTGGCGGCGATGCTCGGCGCGCGGGGACTGATGCTCAACATCACCGACGAGGGCGCCGACACCTTCCTCGTCGCGAAGGACTCCCTCTTCGCCGACCTCGGACGCGAGAAGCTGCTCGGCGTGGGCGTCCCGGTGTGGATCACGCTGGCGCTGTTCCTGCTCGGCGGAGTGCTGCTGCGCCGTACCCGGTTCGGGCAGCACGTCTACGCGGTCGGCGGCAACGAGGACGCGGCCTCCCTCATGGGCGCCTCGGTGGCCCGTACGAAGGTGTCGGTGTACGTGCTCTCCGGGCTGCTGGCGGGGCTGGCGGGAGCGCTGAACGCGGCGTGGCTGGCGTCCGGCGTGACCATCCTCGGGCAGGGCATGGAGCTGGAGGCGATCTCCGCGGTCGTCATCGGCGGCACGCTGCTGACGGGCGGCATGGGCTTCGTCAGCGGGTCGCTGGTGGGCGTGCTGCTGCTGAAGGTCATCCAGAACGTCATCAACCAGATCGGCTCGCTCGACTCCGCCTACCAGCAGGTCGTGAGCGGCGCGTTCCTCGTCGTCGTGGTCGTCGTGCAGACCTGGCTGGGCCGCAGACGCAAGGCACGGCTGACCTCGCCCGCCGCGTGAGGGCGGGCGCGGCCGCGGTGCGCCGCGTCGGCGGACCGGGCGGCGTGGTGACGGGTCCGCGGTGACGCGCCCGCGGCGACGGGTCCGCAGCGACGGGTCGGCGGCGACGCGGTGACGCGTCAACGTCCAGTCCGCGTACGGCGGTTGCTCAGCGCAGCTTCCGGCACAGCAGCGCCTCCGGCCCTCCGGAGGACCCGGCGCGGGTGGTGAAGGCGACGCCGGCGGCGTACTCGTCGTCCGCGCACTGGCCCTTGTGGTGTCCGTGCGCGAAGTCGCCGCCCTTGGCCTCAGCGGGACGGTCGTCGCCGTCGCCGAACCGCACGGCGCGCCCGCCGCCCGGCAGCTCCCGCTCCGCCTCGGCGCACAGCGCGCTGGAGACGGTGCCGCCGCGCACGGCGTATCCGGTCACGAACTGCCCGGCGGCGCACTGGAGTTTGGTGTATCCGGGCGCCCAGTCCTCGTCCCCCACGTGCCGCTCGTCGCCTACCGCCTCGGTGGCGCCGTCCGCCGCCGCGAGTCCGCCGCGCTCCCCGGTGTCCGTGCACAGACCGCGGGCGCCGGAGTGGGCGAGCCCGGCCAGCCGCTGGTCGTCTGGGCAGGCGGCCTTGCGCGCGCCCTCGTCCCAGTCGGGCCGTTCGCGCATCCGCAGGGACTGGACGAAGTCGCCGTGGTCGGGGCTGAGCATCGACCAGCGGTCGGCGGGCGGCACCTGTCCTGTACGTCCCTGTGCCCCGGTCAGCCGGCGCCAGGCGTCGGCCCGCCAGTCGCCGCCGTCCAGGACGGAGGTGCGCCGCCCTGCGGAGTCCCAGTGCAGCAGCGCCCAGCCGTTCTCCTCGCGCTGCTCCTGCCAGCCGACCAGCGGCCAGTAGGCGAAGTCGGCGTCGGTCTCGGCGAGGAAGTCGGTGAAGTTCTCGAACCAGGCGCGCTGCTTGGAGCCGGCCTCCTCCCTGCTGCCGGCGCCGAACTCGCTGATCCACACGGGCGCGGTGAAGTGCCGGTCCTGTTCGGAGGCGACATAGAGGGCCTGCCGCCGCAGCACGTCGTACAGCTCCTCACGCCCGAAGTCGCGGTAGCGGGGGTCGGAGGTCTCGCCCGGCCCGCTGGCGCCGCTGTGCTGCGGGCCCGTGTAGTCGTAGAAGTGGGCGGAGTAGACGAGCTTCCCGGAGCGTACGAGGGTGTGCGAGAGGTGGCGTACGGGCTCCAGGGTGGGCCTGCCGTGCGGCAGCCCGTCGACGGGGACGCCGGTCCAGTTGATGCCCTCGACGATCACGAGCAGCTCCGGGTTCGCCTCCTGGAGGATGCGGTCGCCCAGGTGCTGGGAGGCGGCGAACCAGTCGTGTCCGTCGCCCAGGCCCCAGTTGGGGTCGTCCAGCACGGAGCGGCGTACCTCGTTGTAGAGGTCGGCGCCCGCGACCCGGGGGTTGTCGCGGTAGCGGCGGGCCATGAACAGCCAGTCGTCCTCCCACTCGCCGGTGGACCGGGAGGCGTTCCAGCGCTCGTTGCCGTCGACGCCGCAGCACCAACGCGTGGTGTTGGTGTGGTTGTTGAGGATCACCGCGAAGCCGGCGTCCGTGAGCGCCTCGACGGCCGCGTCGTAGACCTGGAGCGGCGTCTTGCCCTTGAGCTGCGGGTTGGCCGCCACGGAGGCGTCGGCGACGGGCCGCTCGTCGTGGATCATCTCGTTGGAGAACGGCAGCCGCACGGTGTTCAGACCGAGGTCGCGGAACCCCTCGACGATCTCCCCGACCGGCGCCCGGTCCAGGCCCAGCGGCATGCGGTCAGACTTCTCCCCCGCGTGGTTGTCCGACGGCTCGTCGGGGCTGCCCGACCCCGTCCACGTGCCGCTCGCGCCGTGCCAGTTGCCCGCCTTCAGCTTGAAGCGGTCGCCGTCGGCGTCGACGACGTAGCGGCCCCGGGTGCTCAGGGGCGGCGTCCACTTCTCGACGGCCGGTACGGGGGCGGAGGCGGCGGCAGGCCCTGCGCCGGCGGTCCGGTCCGCGGCGCCGCCGCC
>NZ_LJGW01000385.1 GCF_001751255.1 Streptomyces nanshensis
CGCTGCGAGGCCGCGAACACCGGGGCCGCCGCACGGGCCAGCAGCACCGCCGCGCTCACATGGCCGCCGCCCTGTGCGCCGTGCACGGCGGCCAGCACCGCGTCCGCCTCGACGGCGACGCGTGCGGGAGCGGCCGAGGGGCGGTCGACCCACCAGGCGTAGTGGTGCGCCGTCATCAGGGCGCGTGCGTCCTTGCCGTCGGCGAAACCGGCCTCGGTCAGCGCTTCGGCGGCGCCGTCCGCGAGCCGGTAGTGCCCGCCGGCGGACGTGATCAGCCCGGCGCGCGCCAACTCGCCCTCCGCCTCGTCGGCCACGGGGTCGCCGATGAGCGCGGGAAGGTGTGTGCGGTGCGGGAGTTCGCCGCCGAGGGCGAGCGCGAAGCGCAGCGTGTCACGCGCCACCGACGAGAGCCGCTCGGCGACACGGGCACTCATGGCGCTGCTCCGGCGGCCGTTCAGCTCGCCGGCCCTGCCGCCGTACCGCAGCAGCGCACCGGCCTGTACGAAGCGCAGCGGCAGTCCGCCGGACGACTCCTCCGAGGCGAACCACATGTCCTGTGCGGCGTCGGCCTCTTCGTCGGTGAGCGGTCTTCGTACGGTGTGCTCCAGCAGCTCCAGGCACGCGGTACGGCTGAGTCCGGTCAGCCGGTACTCCTCCACGTGGACGTCGCCGGAGGGCAGCGGCACGTCCGGCGTCGCCGCGAGCAGATAGGCGCATTCGGGGGTGGCGTCGAGGAGTTGGCCGAGGGCGTCGCCGCCGACCGCCAGGTCGTCGATGACGACGACGGCGCCGACGGCGCGCAGCGCCTCGCGCATCTCCTGCTCGCCGGGGCGGTGGCGGGAGGCCTCGTGGACGGAGGCGAAAAGTTCCTGCAGAAGGTCCGTGGCCGTACGGCGGTAGCCGCTGAGGCGTATCACGCCGTCCGGGGCGAGGTCGGCGACCTGGGCGGCGACGGCGTCGAGCAGCGTGGTGCGCCCGGAACCGGGGAGTCCGGTGACACGTACGGAACGTCCGCGGGAGAGTTCGCCCGCCAGCCGGTCGCGCTCCGCGTCCCGTTCGAGCACGGGTATCGCCCGGGTACCCGGCGAGGCCGGACCGGAGGTGAACGACGCGGACGCGGCGGGGGCGGCCGGGGAGTCCTCGTCGGCCGACGACGACGCGGAAGACACAGATGACACGGAAGACGACGCGGCGGGGGCATCTGCCGACGCGGAGGAGGAAGCCGAAGCGGAGGACGAGGACGTACCGGTCTCGTCGGCCTCCGCGGAGTGCCGTGCGTACACGGCCCGTTCGCGAAGCGTCAGCTTCCGCGGCACGCCGGGGAGTTCGGCCGGAGGACAGGGCTCCATCTCGCTGCCGTCGACCGGGTTGACGGTGAGCAGTTGCCTGCCGACGACGATGCGTACGGGGCGCCGCGCTTCCGGCTCCCCTGCGCCTGTGCCGCCGGCGCCGCCTATGCCTCCGGTGCCGTCTCTGCCGGCGCCGTCACCGTCGCCGCTGCCGTGCCGTGTGCTTCCGTGCTGAACCATGCTGGACTGCCCCCAGTTACTCCGGTACGAGCACGCCTCGCCGTTTTCGGCTCTCCCGTCGCAGGTCGACGCGAACGGCAGCAACCGGGCGCTGCTTCCGGCACAGTATTACCGCGACGGCTCAGGCTGAACCGCCGTGCACGTCAAGCTTGCTGAGAATCTGCGCCTCAGAGGCGGTCAATCCACCCTCGATCGCAAGAATCCGGTGCAGCCGTGTGGCCACCAACAGCCGCTGCATCTGCGGCGGTACGTCGCGCAGTACGAGCCGTCGGCCGCAGCGGCCCGCCCGCCGGTGCGCGCCCATGATGACGCCGAGCCCCGTCGCGTCCCACGAGTCGAGTCCTGCCAGATCCAGCACCAGGTCGCCGTCGCCGGAGTCGACGGCGGAGTGCAGGACCGTACGGGCGTCCGCCGCGCTCCGCACGTCGAGGCGACCCCCGACGGCCAGCTCGGCATGGTCGCCCCTGATCTGCATAACCGCTCCCCGGATGGTGTCTTCGCTGTGCGTACCTTCACGTCTGAATGTCTCATCACAACTGACTGCGATCGCCGCAACCTGGTTGCCGTCCGTGCTCGAACCGGTACGGAGTTCACCCTCGCGGGCGACGCCCTCTCGAACGCGCCCGCGCAGAGCGGCAGTCGGTCCGTCGTATGTGCGTGTGTGTCTCAGTGTTCGTAGTAACCCCGGCCGCTCTTGCGGCCGATGTCGCCGGCGTCGACCATCCGTCGCATCGACTCCGGCGGCGCGAACTTCCCGTCGCGCGACTCGGTGTAGATGTTCTCGCTGGCGTGCAGCAGGATGTCGACGCCCGTCAGGTCGGCCGTGGCCAGCGGCCCCATCGCGTGGCCGAACCCCAGCTTGCAGGCCGTGTCGATGTCTTCGGCGGTGGCCACGCCGGACTCGTGCAGCTTCGCCGCCTCGACGACGAGCGCGGAGATGAGCCGTGTGGTGACGAAGCCCGCCACGTCGCGGTTGACGACGATGCAGGTCTTGCCGACCGACTCCGCGAACTCCCGTGCTGCGGCGAGGGTTTCGTCGCTCGTGCGGTGACCGCGTACGAGTTCGCACAGCGACATCATCGGAACGGGTGAGAAGAAGTGTGTGCCGACGACCCGTTCGGGCCGTGACGTGGCCGCCGCGATCTTGGTGATGGGAATCGCCGAGGTGTTGGAGGCGAGGATCGTCTCGTCCTTCACCAGCGTGTCGAGCCTGCCGAAGATCTCGCGCTTGACCTCGATCTTCTCGAAGACCGCCTCGACGACCACGTCCGCCTCGGCGGCGGCGTCCAGATCGGTGGTGGTCGTGATGCGCGCGAGCGCCTCCTCGGCCGCGGAGGCCTCCAGCTTGCCCTTGCTCACGAACTTCTCGTACGAGGCCTTGATGCCGTCCGTGCCGCGGGTGAGCGCCTCGCCGGTCACATCGCGCAGAACCACGTCCCAGCCCGCCTGGGCCGAGACCTGAGCGATGCCGGAACCCATCAGACCGGCTCCGACGACGGCGAGCTTCTTCCCCACGACTGCCACCTGGCCCTACCTGCCCTTGCCTTTGCGTGAACGACTGTTGGGCGGACATTAGCGCTTCACGACAACCTTGTGGCGGCGAAGAGACACGCGTCACGTCTCACATGGCGGACATCACACCGGGACTGTCCGATCCGTACGACTTGGCCGGGTCGGCTCCGCTGCGGGGACGCGCGACCGCCGTGGCGTGCGGCGACCCGGCTCTGCGCAGGGGGCTCATCCCCCGGGCCGCTCCGCGTAGTTGAGGAACTCCTCCGTGACGAGCGACTCGAACACGGCCACGCGCTCCAGCGCGTCGCGCACGGCCTCCTCGGACGACGCACCGCGCGAGACGGCGATCGTCGTCGTACGGAAAAGGGCGTTGGCGAAGTACACGAACTGACCGGCCACCAGCTCGGGACGGGGGTCGTCGGGAGGCGCTTCGGTCTCCTCGCGGAGGGTGGCGGCGAGACGGTCGGCGGTGCGCTGGTGCATCGCGTGGAGCCGGGCCATCAGCGTGGAGGCCTCGTGGATGCGGCGGGCGAAGCGGTCATAGCCCTCGACCACACCGCCGTAGAGGCTGCGCGAAGTGATGTCCTCGCGGAGCTGCGCCAGCAGGGCCCGTACGGCGGACTGACCGGGAGCACGCTCCCGGACGATGCGGGAGGGGCGCTCCGTCATCTCCCCCTCGCGATCGAAGAAGAGGTCCTCCTTCGCGGGGAAGTAGTTGTAGACGGTGTTGACGGAGACGTCCGCCTCCTCAGCGACCTCGGCGACGGTCACCGCGTCGAAGCCCCGCTCCAGCATCAGCCCGGTGGCGACGTCGGAGATCCGCCGTCTCGTCTCGCGCTTCTTGCGCTCCCGCCTGCCCTCGGCGGGCGCCTCGGTGCGCGCTCCGGCTCGCGTCTCGGTCCGTGCCTCGGTCCGGGCCCCCGTCTTCGCTCCGCTCGGCGCCTGCGCTCCCTTCCGCGCTCCGCCCGTACGCCGCGTCCCCTCGCCACTGGTCATGCGGGCATCGTAGCCATGTCACTGCACACGCTGAAAACTTGGGCAGGAGCGAAACTTAGCCACAGGCCAAACTTAGATGCATTGCAATTTTTCAGCGGCTCTGTTTTTGTAGCCGTCATGACCGCACCCGTACTCAGCGCCTCCGGGCTCGCCCGCACCTTCCGTACGAAGACCGGCACCGTCGAGGCAGTGCGCGGCATCGACCTCACCGTCCGGCCCGGCGAGATCCTCGGCCTGCTGGGCCCGAACGGAGCGGGGAAGACCACCACGCTCCGGATGCTCACGACCCTGCTGCCGCCCACCGCGGGCACGGCGACCGTGGCCGGGCACGACCTGGCGGGCGACCCCGCGGGCGTGCGGACGACGATCGGCTACGTGGCACAGTCCGGCGGCGTGGACCCGGCCGTCTCCGTACACGAGGAGCTGGTCACACAGGCCCGGCTCTACCGGCTCACCAAGGCCCAAGCCGCCCACCGCGCCGCGGAGTTGGCCGACGACCTCGGCCTCACCGGCGTACTGGGCCGCCCCTGCGGCACGCTCTCCGGCGGACAGCGGCGGCGGCTCGACATCGCGATGGCCCTCACACACCGGCCGCGCGTCCTCTTCCTCGACGAGCCGACGACCGGGCTGGACCCGGGCAGCCGCGCGGATCTGTGGGACCTGATCCGCAGGCTGCGCGACGAGTCGGGGACGAGCGTCTTCCTCACCACCCACTACCTCGACGAGGCCGACGCGCTCGCCGACCGGCTCGTGATCGTGGACCACGGACGGATCGCCGCCGAGGGCACGGCCGAGGAACTCAAGACGCGGTACGGCGGCGGCCCCGGAGCCTCACTGCAGGACGCGTTCATCGGCGTCACGGGACGCGGACCCCGTACGGAGGACAGCTCCGCGCCCGCACCCGTCGCGGTCTGAACGGCACGCCCACGCCGACCGGCCCCGCCCCCCCCCTGACCCCTGCCCCGGTCACGGCACCGAACGTGCCGACGCACGCCCAAGGAGATCCGATCCGCCATGCCCCGACTCCTCACCGACACCCGCGTCGTCTTCGGCCGCTATCTGCGGCAGACGCTGCGCTCACGGCCCGCGATGCTGTTCGGGCTGCTCCAGCCGCTGATGTTCCTGGTCTTCTTCGGCCCGCTGCTGGAGAGGATCCCGCTCGGCGGCGACGGCGACTCCTGGCAGACGCTCGTACCGGGGCTGCTCGTCCAACTCGGGCTCTTCAGCTCGGCGTTCGCCGGCTTCGGCATCATCCTGGAGAAGCACCACGGAGTGATCGAGCGGATGCGGGTGACGCCCGTGAGCCGGCTCGCGCTGCTGCTGGGGCGTCTGCTGCGCGACGTCCTCCAACTCCTCGCGCAGTCGCTGCTGCTGGTGGCGGCCGGCGTCGTCTTCGGACTGCGGGCTCCCGTCATGGGCGTCGCCGTGGGCTTCCTCTTCGTGGGCGTGCTCGCGCTGTCGCTCGCGTCGCTGTCGTACGCGCTGGCGATGCGGGTCAGCACGCCGCAGGAGTTCGCGCCGGTCATCAACGCGTTCAATCTGCCGGCGATGCTGCTCTCGGGAATCCTGCTGCCGATGGCGCTCGCACCGTCCTGGCTCGACGCGGTCTCGCACTTCGTGCCCTTCCGTTATCTCGTGGACGCCGTACGCGCTGCGTTCACGGGTGATTACGGAGACGGCCGTATCGCGGTGGGCGCATTGGCGGCGGTACTTCTTGCCGCGGCCTCGATGACGGTGGGCACACAGCTTTTTCGCCGCGCGGGCGCATGAGCCACACAACCGCGGCTGTGCAATTCATCACGTGATTGCCGGAATTGGCCCGAAAAACTGAGCCCCGGTTACCGACGACTTCCGCGAAAGCACGCTCGTACTGGACAGAAATGGGGTGGTGCGCGCAGGCTGCTGTGGTTCCGGCGAGCCGTGTTCCGATCACGGGGGACCGGCGAGCAGACGAGGAAGCCAGGAGGAGTCCGTTACATGGCCGTGGAGAGCAGCCCGGAAACACCGCTACACGAGGGCGGCGACGACAAGAAACTCAAACGCGAATTCGGCACCATCGGCCTGCTGTTCACGGCCGTCGGCTCGATCATCGGCTCGGGCTGGCTCTTCGGTGCGCTGGACGCGTCCCAGCTCGCTGGGCCCGCGGCCATCGTCTCGTGGGCCATAGGCTGTGTCATGTTCGTCATCATCGGAATGACGTACTCCGAACTCGGCACGATGTTCCCGCACTCGGGCGGCGTCGCGCGGTACCCGCACTATTCGTTCGGCTCCTTCACGAGTTTCTCCATCGGGTGGGTCACGTGGATCGCCGCAGCGGCGGTGGCGCCGGTCGAAGTGCTGGCCGTCGTGCAGTATTCCACCAATTACATTCCGTGGCTGCAGAAGATCCAGGAGGGGGAGGCGGTCCTCACTCCGGCCGGCACCGGCGTATCCATCGTGCTGATGGCCGTCTTCGTCATCGTCAACTTCTTCGGCGTCCGCTGGTTCGCCCGCATCAACAACATCCTGGTGTGGTGGAAGCTCGTCGTCATCCTGGTCGTCATCGGGGTCTTCTTCGGACTGAGCTTCAACCCGGACCACATCACCGCCCCGGAATTCGGCGGCTTCGCTCCGTACGGCTCGCAAGGAGTCTTCTCGGCCGTCGCCACGGCAGGTATCGCCTTCTCATTCTTCGGATTCCGCCAGGGTGTGGAACTCGCAGGCGAAACGGACAATCCGAAGCGGAACGTTCCGCTGACCCTCATCGGGTCCGTCGTCATCTGCGGCGTCATCTACATCCTGCTCCAGATCGCCTTCCTGGGCGCCGTGCCCAGCAGCGCGATCAAGGCCGAGGGCTGGCAGGCGGTCGGCGCCCACTTCAGCTCGCACGGCGACGTCCTGGCGACCTTCGGCCCGCTCGCGGCGATCGCGGGCATCCTCGGCGCCGTGTGGCTGGCCGGCATCCTCTACGCGGACGCGATCATCTCCCCCGGTGACACCGGCCTGATCTACGCGGGCGTCACCGCGCGCATCTCGTACGCGATGGGCCGCAACGGCAACGCCCCCGCGGGCCTCGCCAAGGTCAACCGCACCGGCGTCCCGTGGGTCAGCCTCGTCCTGGCGTTCATCGTGGGCTGCTTCTTCTTCCTGCCGTTCCCCGGCTGGAGCAAGCTGGTCGAGTTCGTCACCAACTCCACCGTCCTCTCCTTCGGCTGCGGACCGCTCGTCCTGCTCGCGATGCGCAAGCAACTCCCCGAGCACGTACGTCCGTTCCGGCTGGGCGACAAGTGGGTGTGGGTGATCGGCTTCCTCGCGCTGTGGTCGACGAACCTGATCGTGTACTGGACGGGCTGGGACACCAACTGGAAGCTCTTCCTGGCGATCATCCTCGGCTATGTGCTGATGGCCGTGTACTACTCCGTCGCCAAGCAGCAGACGCCCCCGCTCGACTTCAAGCACGGCTGGTGGATCCTGGTCTGGTACGCCGGACTGGCCGTCATCAGCTACGTCGGCGACTACCCGGAGCAGAAGGAGAAGGCCGGCAACCTCGGCCTCCTCGACTTCAACCTCGGCGCCGTCGCCTGCCTCGCCCTCACCGCCCTCGTGCTCTGGCTGGCGCTCCGCTCGGCGCTGCCCACCGAGCGCGTGCGCGAGATCCTCAACCAGATGGACACCGAGGAGGAGGCACCGCCGCAGCAGCACTGAGCACGTCCGTACGGAGGCCGACACGGCGGTCCGTACGGAGAACGAGGTCTGCACGGAGACGGGGCGGGCCCCGGCGCAGCGGCGCCGGGGCC
>NZ_LJGW01000388.1 GCF_001751255.1 Streptomyces nanshensis
CGCCCTCGCCGCCGCCGGCGGGCGCGCCGCCCGACGCCGTACCGGAGCCGCTTCCGCCCGAAGTCCCCGCGCCGCCACCGGAGTTGCCTCCACCGCCCGTGCCTCCGCCGCCGGGACGCCGGGGGGCGACACCCGGCGGAGGGCTCGTCGACTCCGACTTGTCCTTGGAGAAGGACCACCCCTCGAAACTCCCCTTCGGCGGCGTCCTGTTGGTCACGCCGGACTGGCTGTACTTCCAGGTGCCCCCGTTGGAGGAGTGCCAGTAGGACCAGTAGGCCGAGGTGGGAGGGGTGTCGATGCACGGTTCGCTCTCCGCGCCGGGCTTGCCCTCGATACGGCAGACGAACGCCTCGCCCCAGCGGTTCGTCCCGGTGATCCCGAACCCGGCGTTCTTCAGCGCCGACAGACCGGTGGACTGGCTCCCGCGCGCACAGCGCACGACGGTCCCGCCACCGAGCTCCTGGAAGTCGACGACGACGGTGACGCCGTCGCTGTCCTTGCAGTAGCCCGAACTCCCCTTCACCGCGCGTAGATCGACGGCGTGCGACGTCGCGGCGGACGCGGGCGGGCTGAGCCACGGCGCCGCCCCGGCGACGGCGACGGCGGCGAGGGCCGCGGTCTTCGCGGCCCCGGGTCTGACGACCATGGGGAGAGAGTCCTTCCGGGCAGGCCGCGACCGAGGCCCCCTGCCCGGGACCGCCCCGCAGAAAAGCCCCGTACCTGCATTCGTGCGGTGGTGACGAACGCGGCAGGGGCCCCGGAACGGCTCGGAAGGGCTCCACGCTGCAGACCATGACAGTGAGAAGCTGTGCACGCAGCACGCCGGGTGGCCCGACTCACGGCAGAGGACTCAGCGTTCTGCCGTTCACGGTTGCAGGTCAGTGCCGGATTCCCACCGGCTTTCCCCGGACGCGTACGCATTCAGTTGTCGGTGTCCATTCACACATGGACGCACCGGCATCGTACGGGCAGCGAACGGCCGCCGCCAGACGGCGACTTCAGGCCCGCCTCCCCGGACCTCTCACCCCCGCCCCGTCGCCAGCAGCCACACCAGCACGGCGTTGAGGACGATGACGACCGCCGTGACGAGGACGGCCAGCGCGGTCGTGGCCGGATGGTTCACGCTCGTCCCCATCCACCGGCGCCGGCTGGTGAGCACTACCAGCGGGACGAGGACGAAGGGGATGCCGAAGGAGAGCACCACCTGGGAGAGGACGAGGATCTGCGTGGGGTCGCTGCCCGCGGCCAGCAGCGCGAGGGCGGGGGCGAGGGTGAGCGCGCGGCGCAGCAGCAGCGGGATGCGGCGCCGTACGAGACCGTCCATGATCACGGCTCCCGCATAGCAGCCGACCGACGTGGAGACCAGGCCCGACGCCAGCATCGCGAGGGCGAACAGGACTCCCACGGTCTGGCCGAGAGAGGACGTGACCGCGGCATGGGCGCCGGTCAGCGTGTCGGTGCCCGGCATGCCGCGCAGTTCGCCCGCGGCCAGCAGCAGCATCGCGGCGTTGACGCTGCCCGCGATCAGCATGGACAGACCGGTGTCCCAGCGCGTGGCCCGCAACAGGCTTGTGCGGCGGGCCTCTTCGGGGAGGTGGCCGTGGCGGTCGTGGGCGAGGGCGGAGTGCAGATAGACGGCGTGCGGCATGACGGTCGCGCCGAGGATGCCCGCGGCGAGCAGCACGCTGCCCGTGCCCTGGAACGCCGGAAGGAGCCCGGTCGCCGCCTCGGCGGCGGGCGGCTCGACGACGAGGCCCGCGACGAAGCCCACCGCGATCACCGCGAGGAAGGCGAGCACGGTGTGCTCGAAGGCGGACTGGCCCCGGCGGTCCTTGACCAGCAGCAGAAGCGTGGAGACCACGCCCGTCACCGCTCCGCCGGCGAGCAGCGGCAGTCCGAAGAGCAGTTGCAGGGCGATGGCACCGCCGACGACCTCGGCGATGTCGGTGGCCATGGCGACGGTTTCGGCCTGCGCCCAGTACGACAGCCGTCCGCCGCGCGGCAGATGACGGCCGAGGACGTGCGGCAGGGACGCCCCGGCGACCAGCCCCAGCTTCGCCGAGAGGTACTGCACCAGCACGGCCATGAGGTTGGCGGCCACCACGACCCACAGCAGCAGATAGCCGAACCGCGCTCCGGCGCTGACGTTGGTGGCGACGTTGCCGGGGTCGACGTAGGCGACGGCGGCCACGAAGGCCGGGCCGAGCAGCGTGGCCCGCCCCGCCCGGCGGGCCACGCGGGGCCGCGGGACCCGCCGCAGCGGAGGGGCCGTATCCGCCGTACGGCCCGGATCCGCCGGGTGAGCCGGATCGGCCGGGCCCTCCCGGCGGGGGCCCCGCGAGCGCGTCAGTCCCACTCCAGCGAACCGCCGTTCTGGTACTCGATGACGCGGGTCTCGAAGAAGTTCTTCTCCTTCTTCAGATCCATGGCCTCGCTCATCCACGGGAACGGGTTCTCCGTCGCGGCGAAGACGGGCTCCAGCCCGAGCTGCGCGCACCGGCGGTTGGTGATGAACCGCATGTACTGGTCGCACAGTTCGGAGTTGAGACCGAGGATGCCGCGCGGCATCACATCGCGTCCGTAGGCGATCTCCAGCTCACAGCCCTCGGTGAGCATCGTGCGGATCTCCTCCTGGAACGCGGGGGTCCACAGATGCGGGTTCTCGATCTTGATCTGGTTGATGCAGTCGATGCCGAAGTTCAGATGGATGGACTCGTCGCGGAGGATGTACTGGTACTGCTCGGCGATGCCGACCATCTTGTTGCGGCGCCCGAAGGAGAGGATCTGGGCGAAGCCCGTGTAGAACCACATCCCTTCGAAGACGACGTAGAAGGCGATGAGGTCCCGCAGGAACTGCTGGTCGCTCTCGGGGGTGCCGGTGGTGAACTCGGGGTCGCCCAGGTCCTTGGTGAACTGGAGCGCCCAGGCTGCCTTGTTGGTGATGGAGGGCACCTCGCGGTACATGTTGAACATCTCGCCCTCGTCCAGGCCGAGGCTCTCGCAGATGTACTCGAAGGTGTGGGTGTGGACGGCCTCCTCGAACGCCTGGCGCAGCAGGTACTGGCGGCACTCGGGGTTCGTCAGATGCCGGTAGACCGCGAGCACCAGGTTGTTGGCGACGAGCGACTCCGAGGTGGCGAAGAAGCCCAGGTTGCGCTTGATGGCGTGCCGTTCGTCCTCCGTCAGCCCGTCGGGCGACTTCCACAGCGCCAGGTCGGCCTGCATCGAGACCTCGGTCGGCATCCAGTGGTTGTTGCAGCCGGCGAGGTACTTCTCCCAGGCCCAGCCGTACTTCAGCGGCAGCAACTGGTTGACGTCCGCACGGGCGTTGATCATGGACTTGTCCTCGACGTTGACGCGTGAGGCGTCGACGTCGATGTCCCCGAGCCCGGTCGGGTCGACCTGGGGCTGGGCGAGGGCGGTGGTGTCGGTGGTCATGGTGTGTCCTCCGGGGTCTGTCTGCCGCAGGGGCGAGATCTGCGGTACGGGTGGAATCCGCCGTACAGGAGAGGCGTACGGGCGGAATCCGTACGGGAGTCGGGGCCGCGCCCGCCGCGCCCCGGCCCGTACACAGGTCGCATACGGGTACGGGACGGGCGGGCGCCCGCGTCAGCGGCGCGTCACTGGCAGGCTTCGCACTCCGGGTCCTCGACCGAGCAGGCGGCCGGTACGGACGCGGTGGCCGCCGCCGAGGCGCCGGTCACGGGCGACGGCGAGGACGACGGTGAGGGCGAAGCCGACGGCGACGGTGCCGGCGACGCGGCAGATGAAGCCGGCGCGACCGGAACGGAGTTGAGCTTGCCGTCCGTGGTCGCCAGGGTGCTCTTCTCCACATGGGTGGCGCTCTGCGCACGCAGGTAGTACGTGGTCTTGCAGCCGGAGCGCCAGGCCGCCCGGTAGAGCCGGTCCAGCTTCCGTCCGCTGGGCGCGGAGAGGTAGAGGTTCAGCGACTGGGCCTGGTCGATCCACTTCTGCCGCCGCGAGGCCGCCTTGACCAGCCACTCCGGATCGATCTCGAACGCGGTGGCGTAGAGCGCCTTCAGATCGTCCGGGATGCGGGAGAGGGCGCCGAGCGAACCGTCGTGGTACTTCAGGTCGCTGATCATCACGTCGTCCCACAGCCCGCGTTCCTTCAGATCGCGCACCAGATGCGGGTTGGTGACGGTGAAGTCGCCCGACATGTTGGCCTTGACGAAGAGGTTGCGGAACTGCGGCTCGATGGACTGGCTGACGCCGGTGATGTTGGCGATCGTCGCGGTCGGGGCGATCGCCATCACGTTGGAGTTGCGCATGCCCGTCGTCCGTACGCGCTCGCGCAGCGCGTCCCACTCCAGGGTCGTGCCGGTGTCCATCTCCAGGTCGCCGTCGCGGGCCCCGGCGAGGACGGCGACGGAGTCGATCGGCAGCACGCCCTTCGACCACAGGGAGCCCTCGAAGCTCTCGTACGGGCCGCGTTCGGCCGCCAGATCCACGGAGGCGGACACGGCGTGGAAGCTGATCTGCTCCATGCTCCGGTCGGCGAACTCGACGGCCTCCGGCGAGGAGACGGGGATGCGCAGCGTGAACAGCGCGTCCTGGTATCCCATGAGGCCGAGTCCGACCGGACGGTGCCGCTCGTTGGAGCGGCGTGCCTGCGGCACGGTGTAGTGGTTGATGTCGATGACGTTGTCGAGCATCCGCACCGCGGTGGTGACCGTGCGCTTCAGCCGCTCGGTGTCCAGCCCCTCGGGCCCGACGTGCCGGGCGAGGTTGACGGAGCCGAGGTTGCAGACCGCCACCTCGTCCCGCGAGGTGTTCAGGGTGATCTCCGTGCACAGGTTGGAGGAGTGCACGACGCCGGCGTGCTGCTGCGGGGAGCGCAGATTGCAGGCGTCCTTGAACGTGATCCACGGATGCCCGGTCTCGAAGAGCATCGTCAGCATCCGCCGCCACAGATCGACGGCCTTCAGCCGCTTGTGCACCCGGATCTCGCCCCGGTCCGCGGCCGCCTCGTACTCCTCGTAGCGCGCGGCGAACTCCTTGCCGTACAGGTCGTGCAGGTCCGGCGTCTCGTCGGGCGAGAAGAGCGTCCACTCGGCGTCGGCCTCGACGCGCTGGAGGAAGAGGTCCGGCACCCAGTTCGCGGTGTTCATGTCGTGGGTGCGGCGCCGGTCGTCGCCCGTGTTCTTGCGCAGGTCGAGGAACTCCTCGACGTCGATGTGCCAGGTCTCCAGATACGCGCAGGCCGCCCCCTTGCGCTTACCGCCCTGATTGACGGCGATGGCCGTGTCGTTGGCGATCTTCAGGAACGGCACGACGCCCTGGGACCGTCCGTTGGTGCCCTTGATGTGCGCGCCCATGCCCCGTACGGGCGTCCAGTCGTTGCCCAGCCCGCCCGCGTACTTGGACAGCAGGGCGTTGTCGCGCAGCGACAGGAAGATGTGCTCCAGGTCGTCCTGCACCGTGGTGAGGAAGCAGGAGGACAACTGGGGGCGCCGCGTACCGGAGTTGAACAGCGTGGGCGTGGAGCACATGAAGTCGAAGGACGACAGCAGCTCGTAGAACTCGACGGCCCGCGCCTCGCGGTCGTCCTCCCGCAGCGCCAGCCCCATCGCGACCCGCATGAAGAACGCCTGCGGCAGCTCGATCCGTACGCCGCGCACATGCTGGAAGTACCGGTCGTAGAGCGTCTGGAGGCCCAGGAACTGTAGATCCAGGTCCCGTTCGGGCTTCAGCGCGGAACCCAGCCGGGCCAGGTCGAAGCGGCCCAGCTCCTCGTCCAGCAGGCCCTCCTGGACGCCGCGTTCGACGTACGAGGCGAAGTAGTGCGGGTAGTCCGCGGCCATCGCCCGCTGGTCGGGACGGTGCGGTTCGCCCCGCAGCTCGCTGACCGCCTCGGCCCGCAGCTTGTCCAGCAGGAGCCGCGCGGCGACGTACGCGTACTCCGGTTCGCGCTCCACCAGCGTGCGGGCCGCCATGACCTGGGCCAGGGCGAGTTCGTCGGCGGTGATGCCGTCGTAGAGGTTGCGGCGCACCTCCTCCAGGACGGGGCCGGGCCGCGCGTCGGACAGGCCCTGGCAGGCGTCGGTCACCACCCGTGCGAGCCGCTCCTCGTCCAGCGGTGCGTCGCCCTCCGGACCGCGCACGGTGATCCGCGGCGCGGCGGAGACCACGGCCGGCTCCTGCGCCTCCGCCTTCTCCCGCTCCTCGGACCGGCGCTCCCGGTAGAGCACATAGGCGCGTGCGACCTGGTGCAACTCCGCGCGCATCAGGGCCAGTTCGACCTGGTCCTGGATCTCCTCGACGTGCGGCGAGCGGTCGGCGCCGCCGCGCCGCAGCAGGGCCGCACCGACCTGCCCCGTCAACTCCGCGACCTGCGGCCGGAGATGGTCGGACGCGCCCGCCGCCGCGCCCTCCACGGCGAGGAACGCCTTGGTGATGGCCGTGCCGATCCGGTCGGCGTCGTACGGGGCGGTGGTCCCGTCCCGCCGCAGCACCTTGCGTGGCGCGGGGTGAACCGGGGTGGGTGCGACGCTCGTCGCCGTCGACCGTGCTGCTGACTCCATGCCGTCTCCTCGCGCTCGTACCTCGTACGTCCGAGGCGAGAGGGCGGGCAGGCGCGGGAGGCATCGAGAGCCCGCAGGCCCCGGCGGTATCGCCGGACCTGCCGCACGCCACGCGGCCCTCCCTCGGGGCCTCGGAGCGCGCACGCCCGGAAGGCGCGCGCACCGATGGCAGGTCTTCGGACTCGTGGGCACGCGCCGGAAGTTCGTCCGGCGCACCTACCGACCGCGGCTTCCCAGGCGCCGTCGACGGCGCCCAGTGCCATGGCCCGCCCCGGATCTCCCGGGGCGGAACGGTGCTCGTTCCCACTCACCGCTGCGGGGCAGTCCCGGATTCACACCGGGTTCCCTCTTGCCTCGTACGGGGCGGTGCCCCGCGCGAACCATCAGCAGAGGCAACACTACATCTAGTTGACGCGAGGATGCATCCACCCCACATGTAGCGCTCGGAGGCGATGGGCGGGACAGCTCCGAGGCCGCTCTGCGCCCGCCGTGCCGGGGCTCCGTGCGGCCCCAACTGCCGTGGAACGCACGGGGGTTGTGCTTTGTGGGCGTACGGAGTCCGTGCCGGCGAACCGGCGCGCGGAGGCAACATCCGCCGCCCCGCGGCGAGTTCCGGCCGCGTCGGCGAACGGCGGCGTGGGGCACTGGACTTAGTAGGACGTCCAACTATATGTTCACGGCCAGAGCCCGCGGTGTCAGGGAAGCCGGTGTGAATCCGGCGCGGTCCCGCCACTGTGACCGGGTAGTGCGTCGTCGAAGCAACGCCACTGACGGGTGTGAACGTCGGGAAGGCAGACGGCGCGCGGCGATCCGGGAGCCAGGATACCGGCCGTGGGGTGTTCCGTGTTGTCCACGAGGATGGAGCAGACACGCATGGCAGCCCTGTGTGCCCACGGCCGAGGTGATCCCGTGCGGGGAGTGGTTTCTCCCGTTCCCTGACGCGACCGCTGTCGCGTTCCGCAGTTCCCGGTACGGCGGGTCCGCCTGCCGGTGCGCCGTCGTGCGCACCGTGCCCGGTCCCGTCGCGGCGGGTGCCGCCCATCCCCGGATCCCTACCTGACGAGAGCAGGCATCCATGGTCCGTGAACTGACGCACTTCGTCGCGGGAAGCCCCGCACCCGGAATCTCCGGGGACTTCGGCGACGTCTACGACCCGAACACCGGCGACGTCCAGGCCCGCGTACCGCTGGCGAGCGCGGCGGAGACCGAGGCGGCGGTGGCCGACGCCGCCGGGGCACAGCGCGAGTGGGGGGAGTGGAACCCGCAGCGGCGCGCCCGCGTGATGCTGCGCTTCCTCCAACTCATCGAGGAGGAACGGGAGTCGCTGGCGCGGCTGCTCTCCTCGGAGCACGGCAAGACCGTCCCCGACGCACACGGCGACATCCAGCGCGGCCTGGAGGTCGTCGAGTTCGCCGCGGGGATTCCGCACCTGCTGAAGGGGGAGTTCACCGACAACGCGGGCACCGGGATCGACGTGCACTCGCTGCGCAGACCCCTCGGCGTCGTCGCGGGCATCACCCCGTTCAACTTCCCCGCCATGATCCCGCTGTGGAAGGCGGCGCCCGCCCTCGCGTGCGGCAACGCCTTCGTCCTCAAGCCGTCCGAGCGCGCCCCGTCCGTGCCGCTGCGCCTGGCCGAACTCTTCGTCGAAGCGGGCCTTCCGCCCGGGGTGCTGAACGTTGTCAACGGCGGCAAGGAGGCGGTCGGCGCCCTCGTGGAGGACCCCCGCGTCCAGGCACTCGGCTTCGTCGGCTCCACGCCCGTCGCCGCGGAGATCTACGCCGCGGCGGGCGCGCGGGGCAAGCGGGCCCAGTGCTTCGGCGGCGCCAAGAACCACATGATCGTGATGCCGGACGCCGATCTGGACAACGCGGTGGACGCGCTGATCGGCGCCGCGTACGGATCCGCCGGTGAGCGCTGCATGGCCGTCTCGGTGGCCGTACCCGTCGGCGAGGAGACCGCGGACGCGCTCGTCACCCGGCTCAAGGAGCGCATCGCAGCGCTGCGCATCGGGCCGTCCGACGACCCGGACGCCGACTTCGGGCCGCTCGTGGGCCCCGACGCCCTGCGGCGGGTCCGCGAGTACGTGGACCTGGGTGTGCGCGAGGGCGCCGAACTCGTCGTGGACGGCCGGGACTTCACGCTCCCCGGACACGAGAGGGGGTTCTTCGCCGGAGCGTCGCTCTTCGACCGTGTCACCCCGGACATGCGCATCCACCGGGAGGAGATCTTCGGCCCGGTGCTGTCGGTGGTGCGGGCACGGGACTACGAGGAGGCGCTGCGGCTGCCCTCCGAACACGTCTACGGAAACGGCGTCGCGATCTTCACCCGGGACGGCGACACCGCGCGCGACTTCAGCCGCCGGGTGGAGACCGGAATGATCGGCGTGAACGTGCCCATCCCGGTGCCCGTCGCCTACCACACCTTCGGCGGCTGGAAGGCGTCCGTTTTCGGGGACCTGAACCAGCACGGACCCGACGCGATCCGCTTCTACACCCGTACCAAGACCGTCACGTCGCGCTGGCCCTCCGGGGTCAAGGAGGACGCGTCCTTCACCATCCCGACGATGAGGTGAGGGACGTGCCGGCTCTCACCGAGGACCAACTCGCCTTCGTCGAGGCGACATTGGACTTCACACAGGAACATCTCGCCCCGAACGCCGTCGCCTGGGACCAGGACAGGCACTTCCCCGTGGACGTGCTGCGCAAGGCCGCGGGCA
Organism: Streptomyces nanshensis; assembly: GCF_001751255.1. GTDB lineage: Bacteria > Actinomycetota > Actinomycetes > Streptomycetales > Streptomycetaceae > Streptomyces > Streptomyces nanshensis_A. Next base: position 9,265 of record NZ_LJGW01000388.1, read on the forward strand.
TGGGGCTGGGCGGCGTGTACGTGGCCGAGGACGCGGGCGGCTCCGGGCTCACCCGGGCCGACGGCGTCCTGATCTTCGAGGTGCTGGCGACGGGCTGCCCCAGCATCGCGGGCTATCTCTCCATCCACAACATGGTCGCCTGGATGATCGACCGGTACGGCGACCAGGCCCAACGGGCCCGCTGGCTGCCCGCGTTGTGCTCCATGGAGGAGCTCGGCAGCTACTGCCTCACCGAGCCCGGCGCGGGATCGGACGCCGCGGCCCTGCGGACACGCGCCGAACGCGACGGCGACGCCTATGTGCTGAACGGCGTCAAGCAGTTCATCTCCGGCGCCGGCGCCTCGCAGACGTACGTCGTCATGGCCCGTACGGGAGGCGAAGGACCGCGCGGCGTCACCGCGTTCCTCGTGCGGCGCGACGATCCCGGCGTCTCCTTCGGCCCCGACGAACGGAAGATGGGCTGGAACGCCCAGCCCACCCGGCAGGTGCTCCTCGACGGGGTCCGCATCCCCGCCGACCGGCGCCTGGGAGCCGAGGGCGAGGGCTTCCGCATCGCCATGAACGGGCTCAACGGAGGACGGCTCGGCATCGCCGCCTGCTCGCTGGGCGGCGGGCAGAGCGCCCTGCACAGCAGCCAGTCCTACCTCGCCGACCGGGAGGCGTTCGGCGCGCCGCTGCTGACCGCGCAGGCGCTCCGCTTCCGGCTGGCCGACATGGCCACCGAACTGGCCGCGGCACGCGCGCTGGTGCGGCAGGCCGCCGAGGCGCTGGACCGCGACGACCCGCAGGCGCCGCACCTGTGCGCCATGGCCAAGCGGTTCGCCACGGACACCGGCTACTCCGTCGCCGACCGTGCGCTCCAACTCCACGGCGGCTACGGCTACATGACCGAGTACGGCATCGAGAAGATCGTCCGTGACCTGCGGGTCCACCGGATCCTGGAAGGAAGCAACGAGATCATGCGTCTGATCGTCGCCCGAGGACTCACCGGGGCCGCCCGATGAGCGGTTCGGAAACACTCCTGGTCCGCACCGAGGGCCGCGCCGCGTATCTGACACTGAACCGGCCCAGGGCGCTCAACGCCCTCACCCACGAGATGGTCCGCTCCCTCACCGACGCTCTCGCGCGGTGCGAGGCGGACCCGGACGTCGAGACGGTCGTGCTCACCGGAGCCGGGGAGCGCGGCCTGTGCGCCGGCGGCGACATCCGCTCCATCCACGAGGATCTGCGCTCCGGGCAGGGCGCCCCGGCGACGGCCGCGTTCTGGGCGGACGAGTACCGGCTCAACGCCCGTATCGCCCGGTGCGCCAAACCGTACGTGGCCGTGATGGACGGGATCGTCATGGGCGGCGGCGTGGGCGTCTCGGCCCACGGCTCGGTCCGCGTCGTCACCGAACGCTCCCGCGTCGCCATGCCGGAGACGGGCATCGGCTTCGTCCCCGACGTGGGCGGCTGCCGTCTGCTGGCGCGCGCACCGGGGGAGCTGGGCACGCATCTGGCGCTCACCGGCACCCCGGTCGGCGCGGGCGACGCGCTGCTGTGCGGTCTGGCCGACCACTTCCTGCCGGCGGACCGGCTCGGGGACTTCGTGGCGGATCTCTCCCGGGACCCCGTCCAGGACGTCGTGCGACGGTACGCCGGCGGGGCCCCGGCCGGGACGCTGGAGGAGCAGCAGGAGTGGATCGACCGCTGCTACGCGGCCCCGACGGCCGAGGAGATCGTGCGGCGGCTCACCGACAGCGGGGAGCCGGCCGCGAAGGAGACGGCGGAGACGCTGCGCGCCAAGTCCCCGACGGCCGTGAAGGTCACCCTCGCCGCGCTGCGGCGGGCACGCGAACTCGGCTCTCTGGAACGGGTGCTGGAGCAGGACTACCGGATCTCGCTGCGGGCGCTGGCGTCCCCGGACCTGATGGAGGGGATCCGCGCCCAGGTGATCGACAAGGACCGCTCCCCGCGCTGGTCGCCGCCCGCGCTGGAGGACGTACCGGAGGAGACCGTGGCCCGGTTCCTCGCACCCCTCGGCGAGCGCGAACTCACGCTCGCCGCCGGTCACTCCACCCGGGAGGCGGCATCGTGAGCACCGTCGGATTCATCGGTCTGGGCAACATGGGCGCACCCATGGCCGCCAACCTGGTCGCGGCGGGACACCGCGTCGTGGGCTTCGACCTCGTCCCGGAGCTGCTGACGGCGGCCCGTGAGAGCGGCGTCGAAGCCGCACCGTCGGCGGCGCGGGCGGCCTCGGACGCGGACGTGGTGATCACGATGCTTCCCGAGGGGCGCCATGTCCTCGCGCTCCACCGGGAGCAGGGTCTGCTGGAGGCCGCGCGGCCGGGGACGCTGTTCGTGGACTGCTCCACCATCGACGTGGCCGACGCCCGTGCCGTCCACGAGACCGTACGGACGGCCGGCCACGTCGGTCTCGACGCGCCCGTCTCCGGCGGGGTGGTGGGCGCCGAAGCAGGCACTCTCACGTTTATGGCAGGCGGCGGCACGGCCGAATTCGCCCGCGCCGAACCGCTGTTGCTGGCGATGGGGAAGAAGGCCGTGCACTGCGGCGAGGCCGGTGCGGGCCAGGCCGCGAAGATCTGCAACAACATGATCCTCGGCATTTCCATGATCGCGGTGAGTGAGGCGTTCGTCCTGGGCGAGAGCCTCGGCCTCTCCCACCAGGCGCTCTTCGACGTCGCGTCGACGGCCTCGGGCCAGTGCTGGGCGCTGTCCGTCAACTGCCCCGTACCCGGCCCGGTTCCGGGAAGCCCGGCCAACCGTGACTACCGTCCCGGCTTCGCCGCCGCGCTGATGGCCAAGGACCTGGGCCTGGCCGCCAACGCGGTGCGCACCGGCGGGATCGACGCCGAGTTCGGTCTGCGCGCGGCCGGGAGGTACGCGGAGTTCGCCGCCGACGGGTCAGGCACGGCGGACTTCTCCGCCATCGTCCGCAGCATCAGGGAGCGGGCACCGCAGCCCTCCGGGGTCTCCGGGGGTTCCGAGGCCACCGAGGCCACCGAGGTCACCGAGGCCACCGAGGTCACCGGGGCCGCCGGGGGAGAGGAGCAGAGCCATGACCGATGAGTCCGCCGCCGCGTACGAGACGATCCGCACCGAACGCACGGGCCGTACCGCGTTGATCACCCTGGACCGGCCCGAGGCGCTCAACGCGCTCAACCTCCGGTTGATGAACGAGGTCGTCGACGCCGCCGAGAGCTTCGACCGCGACCCCGGCACCGGCTGCATCGTGATCACCGGTTCCCCGCGGGCGTTCGCGGCCGGAGCCGACATCAAGGAGATGCGTCCCCGCAGCTATATGGACATGTATCTCGATGACTGGTTCGCGGCCTGGGACCGCCTCGGCGCCGTGCGCACCCCGACCGTGGCGGCCGTCTCCGGCCATGCGCTGGGCGGCGGCTGCGAGTTGGCGATGCTCTGCGACATCCTGCTGGCCTCTGAGACGGCGGTCTTCGGGCAGCCGGAGATCAAGCTGGGCGTCATCCCCGGCATCGGCGGCTCCCAGCGGCTGACCCGGGCCGTCGGCAAGGCCAAGGCGATGGAGATGTGCCTGACCGGACGCACCATGGACGCCGCCGAGGCCGAACGTGCCGGTCTGGTCTCCCGGATCGTGCCGGGCGAGGAGCTGACGGCGGAGGCGCTCGCCGTCGCCGAGACCGTCGCCGGGATGTCGGCACCCGTGGCGATGATGGCCAAGGAGGCCGTCGGACGGGCCTTCGAGACCACGCTGACCGAGGGCGTCCGGTTCGAACGCCGGTTGTTCCACGCGGTGTTCGCCACGGAGGACCAGAAGGAGGGGATGTCGGCGTTCGTCGAGAAGCGCACACCGGACTTCACCAACCGGTGAGCTGAGCGGGCGCTCGCGCCGTGCTCCCCGCTGTCCCTTCCGGGGAGCACGGCCGCCCGTACGACGGCCGACGCCGCCCCGCGCCAGGGGCAGCGCGTCCCGGCCGCAGCGACCGGCCACAGCGACCGGCCACCGCGTCCGGCTA
>NZ_LJGW01000374.1:0-2462 GCF_001751255.1 Streptomyces nanshensis
GGCCGGCACCGTACGGTCCGGCCCTTGGCCGCGGCCCCAACCGGCCGCCGGGCGGGGCCCGTTCAGGGTCGTCGCCGCGCGCTCGCGTCCGTCCACCGCCCGGCCCCCGGCCCCAGCCCACGAGGAACGCACAGATGCCGTCCGCCCACCGCGTCACCCGCTGGATCACCCCGGTCGTGCTGCTGCTGGTCTGGCTGCTGCTCGGCGGGCTGCTGGGCCCGTACGCCGGGAAGCTCGGCGACGTCGCCACCAACGACCAGTCCGCCTTTCTGCCGCGCAGCGCCGAATCCACCCAAGTCGTCGACGCGCAGAAGCACTTCCAGCAGGCCGACACGGTGCCCGCGGTCGTCGTCTGGACGGCGCGCGAGGGGACGCTCGGCGCACCGCAGCGCGCTGAGGCAGACCGCGCGCTCGCCTCCCTCGAGGGCCGCTTCGGCATCGCGGGTCGGCCCTCGCCCGCCGTACCCAGCAAGGACCGCACGGCACTTCAGGGTGCGGTGCCGGTACGCGCCGACCTCGACGAGCGGCTGCCGGACGTGCTGGGCGACGTACGCGACGCCGCCGGCCGCGTCCACGGCGCGAAGGTCCAGCTCGCGGGACCGGCGGCGACGCAGGCCGATCTCTCCGACGCGTTCGCGGGGATCGACGGCATCCTGCTCGTCGTCGCGCTCGTGGTGGTGCTGCTGATCCTGCTGCTGGTCTACCGCAGCGTCGTGCTGCCCGTCGTCATCATCCTCGGAGCGGTCTTCGCGCTCTCGCTGGCCTGTGCCGTGGTCTACGAACTCGCCCTGGACGGTGCCGTACGCGTCGACGGCCAGGTGCAGGGCATCCTGTCGATCCTGGTCATCGGGGCGTCGACCGACTACGCCCTGCTGCTCGCCGCGCGCTACCGGGAGGAACTGGCCGTCAGGGGCGACCGGTTCGGCGCGATGCGCCCGGCGCTGCGGCGCTCCGCGGGCGCGGTCTCGGCGAGCGCCGCGACCGTCGCGCTGGGGCTGCTCGCGCTGCTGCTGAGCGATCTGACGAACAACAGGGCGCTCGGGCCGGTCGGCGCCATCGGCATCGTCTGCGCCGTCGTCAGCACCTTCACCTTCCTTCCGGCGGCGCTCGTACTGCTCGGACGCGCCGCCTACTGGCCCGCGCGCCCCAAGCCGCCCGTGGAGCACGGGAGTTCGGGCGAGAACGAGGGGGCGGGGGCGGACGCGGGGGCCGGCGACGGCGGGGCCGCTGCCGCCGCCGGTCCCGGAGCGGGCCTCTGGGGCCGAGTCGCCGCCCTCGTCGACCGTGCCCCACGCCGTATCTGGGCGGTGACGCTGGCGGCGCTGATCGCCTGCGCCGCCTTCGCGCCGCGGCTGGACTCGCACGGGGTGCCGACCGACGAACTGTTCGTCAAGGACGTGCCGTCCGTCGCCGCACAGCGCACCCTCGACCGGCACTTCCCCGGCGGCTCCGGCAACCCGGCCGTGATCGTCGCCGACGCGGACAAGGCCCGCGCGGTCACCGAGGCCGCCTCCCGTACGGACGGCGTCGACCGGGCCGTGCCGCTGACCCGTACGGGACGGCCGGGCCAGGGGCCGCCGCTGGTCGAGGACGGACGTGTACTCATCGACGCCACGCTCGCCGCGGGAGCCGCGAGCGACGAGGCGAAGCGGACCGTGGAGCGCCTGCGGACGTCCGTGCACGCCGTACCCGGAGCGCATGCGCTGGTCGGCGGTTACACCGCGCAGCAACGCGACATCCAGACGACCGCCGAGGACGACCGGAAGCTGATCGTGCCCGTGGTGCTGGCGATCATCCTGGTGATCCTCGCGGCGCTGCTGCGTGCGCTGGTGATTCCGGTGCTGCTGGTGGCGACGGTCGCGCTCACCTTCCTCGCGACGCTCGGCGTCTCCGCGCTCGTCTTCGGGCATCTGCTGGGCTTCGACGGCACCGACGCCTCCGTACCGCTCTACGGCTTCGTCTTCCTCGTGGCCCTCGGCGTGGACTACAACATCTTCCTGCTCACGCGCGTACGCGAGGAGACCGTCGCGCACGGCACCCGCGCCGGCATCCGCAGGGGGCTGACCGCGACGGGCGGCGTGATCACCTCGGCGGGCGTCGTACTGGCCGCGACCTTCGCGGCGCTGGTGGTGATCCCGCTCTCCTTCCTCGTCCAGATCGCGTTCATCGTCGCGTTCGGGGTGCTGCTGGACACGCTCGTCGTCCGCTCGCTGCTGGTGCCCGCGCTCGCGCGCGACATCGGTCCGGCGGTGTGGTGGCCCGGCGCGCTGCGCCGCCGCGGCTGAGCGCCGCGCGCGTGGTGAGCTGTCACCGGGCTCCGCGCCCTGTCCCCGTGCGCCCGCGCCGCCGGGGCCGCCCGCACCACAGGAAGGACAGCCCGATGAGCGTCTCCGTCGCCCTGTTCACCGCGAATCTGCGGCTGCACGACAACCCGGTGCTGAGCGCCGCGCTCGACGGCGCGG
>NZ_LJGW01000374.1:2518-5703 GCF_001751255.1 Streptomyces nanshensis
CGTGCACGCCGCCGGGTTCGACGTGCCCAACCGGCGGGCCTTCCTCGCGGACTGCCTCGCCGACCTCGACGAGGGGCTGCGGGAGCGCGGCGGGCGGCTGGTGCTGCGCGAGGGCGACGTCGCCGAGGAGACATGCGCCGTGGCGGCCGAGTGCGGCGCCGGGCAGGTGCACCTCGCGGGCGACGTGAGCCGCTACGCCCAGCGGCGCGAGGAGCGGCTGCGGCGCCGACTGGCCGCGGACGGGCGGGAGTTGTGCGTACACGACGCGGTGGTCACGGCCCTGCCGCCGGGCGAGGTCACGCCGTCCGGGCGCGGCCGCGACCACTTCGCCGTCTTCACGCCCTACTTCCGTCGGTGGACGGAGGGAAGCCGGCGGACGGTGCTGAAGCCGCCGCGCACGGTACGGGTGCCCCGGTCCCTCGCCTCGGCCCGCCTCCCGTCCCGTGCGAAGGTGAGCGGGGTCTCGCCGGGGCTCGCACGGGGCGGCGAACGCGAGGGCCGTGCGCGCTTCGAGTCGTGGCGGAAGGGCCCGATGGCGGCGTACGCGCAGCAGCAGGACGACCTCGCGGGCGACGGCACCTCGCGGCTCTCTCCGCATCTGCACTTCGGGACGCTCTCGCCCGTCGAACTCGTACGGCGGGCCCGGCGGAGCGGCGGCGAGGGCCCGGACGCCTTCGTACGCCAGCTCGCCTGGCGGGACTTCCACCACCAGGTGCTGGCCGCCCGTCCCGCCGCCGCATGGTCCGACTACCGTCCGCACGGCGACAGTTGGCGCCACGACGAGAAGGAGGTCGCGGCCTGGCGCGAGGGCCGCACCGGCTACCCCCTGGTGGACGCGGCGATGCGGCAGCTCCTGCACGAGGGGTGGATGCACAACAGGGCGCGGATGCTCACGGCGAGCTTTCTGACCAAGACGCTCTACACGGACTGGCGGATCGGTGCCCGGCACTTCCTCGACCTGCTCGTGGACGGCGACGTCGCGAACAACCAGCTCAACTGGCAGTGGGTGGCGGGCACCGGCAACGACACCCGGCCCAACCGCGTACTCAATCCGCTCACCCAGGCCCGGCGGTTCGACCCGGACGGTACGTACGTACGCCGCTGGGTGCCCGAACTCGCGGGCGTGGACGGCCCGTACGTGCACCGTCCCTGGCGGCTTCCCGAGCGGGAACGGGCCGCGCTGGACTATCCCGAGCCGCTGGTGGACCTCGCGGAGGGCGCGGACCGCTTTCTGCGGGCCCGCGGCCGATGACGGCGGAGCCCGTACGGGAGGCGGCTTCGCGCGGGTGAAGAGCGCCGGGGGAAGCGGCGGCGGACCCGTACGAGAGACCGCGGATCCGCGCCGTCCCCGCGTACACACGACGAGGGCGGCCCGCCGCGCGCTCACCGCGCACCGGGCCGCCCTCGGACCGTGGAGCCTAGGGGAGTCGAACCCCTGACATCTGCCATGCAAAGACAGCGCTCTACCAACTGAGCTAAGGCCCCGCTGGGCACAAGAGTACCGGCTCCCCCGAGTTGATTCAGACCGGGTATCGCCCGCCGTCGGCCGCTCTCCGTAGGATGCACGCAAGTTCGCGTCAGCGAAGTGCCAGGGGAGTCCAGGGGAGACGTGATGGACGCAGCACAGCAGGAAGCGACGGCCAAGGCACGTGAGCTGCAGAGTCAGTGGTACGGCGAGCCGCTGGGCACGCTCTTCCGCCGGCTCATCGACGATCTCGGCCTCAACCAGGCCCGGCTGGCCTCGGTGCTGGGCCTGTCCGCCCCCATGCTCTCGCAGTTGATGAGCGGGCAGCGCGCGAAGATCGGCAACCCCGCCGTCGTACAGCGGGTGCAGGCGCTCCAGGAGCTGGCGGCGGAGGTGGCGCGCGGCGAGGTCAGCGCCGCGGACGCCACACAGCGCATGGACGAGGTACGGCGCAACGCGGGCGGCAGCGTCCTCAACAGCCAGGCGCAGACGGCCTCTTCGGGCACGGCGTCGCAGACGCCGGTCAAGCGGGTGGTACGCGAGATCCAGGCGCTGCTGCGTTCCGTCTCCGACGCGGCGGACATCCTGGACGCCTCGGCCACCCTCGCCTCCACACACCCGGAACTGGCAGAGTTCCTCCGGGTGTACGGGGCGGGGCGCACCGCGGACGCCGTCAAGCACTACGAGTCGCATCAGAACTGACGGGCCGCACAGGCTCAGGGGGGCGCACGTCATGGGTGAGGTGTTCGCCGGGCGGTACGAACTGGCCGACCCGATCGGACGCGGCGGGGTCGGCGCGGTCTGGCGCGCGTGGGACCGGCGGCGCAAGCGCTATGTCGCGGCCAAGGTGCTCCAGCAGAGCGACGCACACTCGCTGCTGCGGTTCGTGCGCGAACAGGCCCTGCGCATCGACCATCCGCACGTCCTGGCACCGGCCTCCTGGGCCGCCGACGACGACAAGGTCCTCTTCACCATGGACCTGATCAGCGGCGGTTCGCTCTCCCATCTCATCGGCGACTACGGGCCGTTGCCGCCGCGCTTCGTGTGCGTACTGCTCGACCAGCTCCTCGCCGGGCTCACCGCGGTGCACGCGGAGGACGTCGTGCACCGCGACATCAAGCCCGCCAACATCCTGCTGGAGCCCACCGGCAAGGGCCGTCCCCATCTGCGTCTCTCGGACTTCGGCATCTCGATGCGCAAGGGCGAGCCGCGGCTCACGGACACCAACTTCGTGGTGGGCACGCCGGGTTACTTCGCGCCGGAACAACTCATGGGCGCCGAGCCGGACTTCACCGCCGACCTGTTCGCCGTGGGGCTCGTCGCGCTGTATCTGCTGACGGGGGAGAAGCCCGACTCGATGGAGATGGTGGCCCGTTACGAGCACGGGGTGCCGCCCGCGCCCGAGCGCGTACCGGAGCCGCTGTGGCAGGTGCTGGGCCAGCTCCTCCAGCCGGACCCGCAGCACCGCTTCCGTACGGCGACGGGCGCGCGCAAGGCACTCGCGGCGGCCGCGGAGATGCTCGACCCGGAGGGCACGGGCGAGCAGGAGGTCATCGAGGTCTTCGACCAACTGGGGCCGCTGCCCGAGGGGTTCGGGCCGGAGGGTCCGGTGGCGCCGGGCGGCGCGGGCGGCGGAGCCGCGTCCGGGCCCGCGTCCGGGCCCACGTCCGGGGCACCGTCACAGACACCCCCGGCACAGGCACCGTCGACGGCGTCGCCG